>NZ_CAMLJP010000010.1 GCF_946480385.1 uncultured Azospirillum sp. | reverse complement strand
CCCATGATTCACCTTCCCAGGGCCGTCACAAGGCGGCACTCGGCAGAGGGGTACCATCAGACTGACCTTGGGCTTTAATCCACAACGTCAATAGGCTCGTCAGACAGGACCTAGCGCCCCTCCGCCGCGTCGCGCAGCACCAGCACCATTCCCTTGTGTCCGGCGATCAGCATCGCCGCACCCGCCGGGCGGTCGGGCCCTTCGACCGACCACAGCGTATCGCCGATGAACACCCGTCCATGTCCATTGACGATCGGCTCGCTCAGCGTCACCGCGCGTCCGACAAGCTGGCCGGCGCGATCATTGATCCGCGCGGCATTGCCTTCCACCGACGCGTTGCGGCGGCGTGAAAGGACGATGGCGACACCGACGGCCGCACCGGCGGCGATGGTGAAGAAGCCGGCCTCGTTGACCAGCCCCCAATCGTGCCACAGCGCCGTCACCAGCCCGGTCAGCAGCGCGGCTCCGCCGAACCAAACAAGGAAGATTCCGGGGATCACCAGTTCCGCCGCGATCAGCACGGCACCCAGCGCTCCCCACAACAGAGGCGACATTCGCTCACTCCCCGTCCGACGCAGTCGTGGTGGGCGGCACCGACCAGGGATTGCGCGGAGCGGGTGAGGGCGAAGCAGGCGGTCGGGGCGGAGTGGCGTCGCGCACCAGATCGCCCAAACCCGCCAGCGCGCCGGCGACGCCGGCCAGTTCCACCGGCAGGATCATGGTCTTCTGGTTGGGGGACGCGGCAAAGGCCTTCAAGGCTTCCATGTATTTCTGGCCGAGGAAATAGCCCAGCGCCTGGTTCGATCCCTGCGCCACCGCCTCCGACACCAGCCGGGTGGCCTTGGCTTCCGCCTCCGCCAGGCGTTCGCGCGCCTCGGCCTCCAGCTTGGCGGCTTCCAGCTTGCCCTGGGCGATGCGGATCTGGCTTTCCTTCTCGGCGTCGGCCTCCAGGATCTGGGCGCGGCGGAGGCGCTCCGCCTTCAACTGCCGGCCCATCGCCTGGACGATGTCGTCGGGCGGTGTGATGTCGCGCAACTCGATGCGGGTCACCCGCACGCCCCAGGACGCCGTCGCCTCGTCCACCGCGCGCAGCAGGCTGGCGTTGATCGCCTCCCGCTGGCTCAGCAACTCGTCGAGGTCCATGGAGCCCATCACCGTGCGGGTGGTGGTCATCGCTAGCGTCTGAATCGCCCGCTGCAGGTCGTTGACCTCATAGGTCGCCTTCATCGGGTCCAGCACCTGGAAATACAGGACGCCGTCGGCGGTCACCGCGGCATTGTCCTTGGTGATGACGCTCTGCGACGGCACATCCACCACGGTCTCGCGCATGTCCACTTTGGCCCGGACCGAGCTGATGACCGGGAAGATCACGTTGAAGCCAGGATGCAGCGTTTCCTGATAGCGGCCCAACCGCTCGACGATGAAGTTGAAGCCCTGGGGGACGATGCGGACGCTGGTGATCGCCAGGATGACGACCAGCACGAATGCCGCGATAACCAGAATGCCGAGTTCCATCGATGGCCGCTCCTGACATGGGCGGACGCCGCGCCGGGCGCCCTCTGCCCATCATGAGGCAATTCGCGGAGGCTGCAAATCCCGCCTCCGCCGCGACGGTCCGTCTCAATAGTCCTGAGTGTCGTGCTTCAGCCTGACCAGTCCACCGTTCAGCAGCGACAGCATCAGCTGCACCACCATCTCGTGGACGATCACCGTGTGGTGGTTGCCGGTCTCCTGCATCGCCTTGCGCAGCGCGTCGCGCACGGCCGGCACGCCGGTGACGTCGATCAGCACGTCCAACTGCTCGCCCAGTTGCGCCAGCTCGTGGAAATTGGTGGTGGTCTTGACGCCGCGATGATTTGCAAGCTGCATTCCCGGCGCCTCCGGATCGAGGTCCGCCACCCCCAGCAATTCGATGAAGGGGGCGGCCAGCAACTTGCGCAGCAGCGGCGTTCCGGTCTCGCCGGCGCCCACGACGGCGACACGGAACAGATTGTTGGGCATCGGGTTCGGTCCTTTCACGAATCGGACAAGAAAAAAGCGGGGAGCCGAAACTCCCCGCCCGAACCCTAGCTGAGCCACGGTCCGGTTTGACCCGGACGCGGCGTCGCACCCTATGAAGCAAGCACTGGATAAAGACGGTGCCGGCCTTACGACCAGGCAGCCATCTTCTTTTCCAGATTGTCCGACAGCTTGTCCAGGAACTGCTTGGTGGTCAGCCACGGCTGCTGCGGGCCGATCAGGATGGCGAGATCCTTGGTCATGAAGCCGGACTCGACGGTCTCGACGCAGACGCGTTCCAGCGTCTGGGCGAACTTGATCACGTCCGGGGTGTTGTCGAACTTGCCGCGATAGGCCAGACCCTGAGTCCAGGCATAGATCGAGGCGATCGGGTTGGTCGAGGTTTCCTTGCCCTTCTGGTGCTCGCGGTAATGGCGGGTCACCGTGCCGTGGGCGGCCTCGGCCTCGACGGTCTTGCCGTCCGGCGTGACCAGGACCGAGGTCATCAGGCCCAGCGAGCCGAAGCCCTGCGCCACGACGTCCGACTCAACGTCGCCGTCGTAGTTCTTGCAGGCCCACACGAAGCCGCCTTCCCACTTCAGGGCCGAGGCGACCATGTCGTCGATCAGGCGGTGCTCGTAGACCAGACCCTTGGCCTTGAACTGGTCGGCGTAGGTCTCGTCGAAGACCTTCTGGAAGATGTCCTTGAAGCGGCCGTCATAGGCCTTCAGGATCGTGTTCTTCGTCGACAGATAGACTGAGTAGCCGCGCTCCAGGCCGTACATGAAGCTGGAGTGGGCGAAACCCTCGATCGACTCATCGAGGTTGTACATGCCCATCGCCACGCCGGCGCCGGGGAAGTCGTAGACTTCATGCTCGATCTTCTGGCCGCCCTCGGCTGCTTCCCACTTGATGGTCAGCTTGCCCGGGCCGGGGACGACGAAGTCGGTGGCCTTATACTGGTCGCCGAAGGCGTGACGGCCGATGATGATCGGCTTGGTCCAGCCCGGAACGTAGCGCGGAACGTTCGAGCAGACGATCGGTTCGCGGAAGACGGTGCCGCCCAGGATGTTGCGGATCGTGCCGTTCGGCGACTTCCACATCTTCTTGAGGTTGAACTCCTTCACCCGAGCTTCGTCCGGGGTGATGGTCGCGCACTTCACGCCGACGCCATACTGCTTGATGGCGTTCGCGGACTCGACGGTGACCTTGTCGTCGGTCTTGTCGCGGTTCTCGATGCCGAGGTCGTAATACTTCAGGTCGATGTCGAGGTAGGGCAGGATCAGCTTGTCTTTGATGAACTGCCAGATGATGCGCGTCATCTCGTCGCCGTCGAGTTCGACGACCGGATTGGCTACCTTGATCTTGGTCATGGGTGCGAGATCTCCCCGAACGGGTAAGGGCGTTGTCATTCCTTGGGAGCCGGGCGCGTCGTCCAGCGGGCGCTTGTTGCCGGGGAGCATGCCGCATGGGTGGCTCCCCGGTACCCCGGGCGGAAATCAATCGCGGTTATATAGCATCGCCCCGTGACGAAAAGGAAGGCGCGGCGGTGGCTTAGGCGTCGATGTCGCACGATTCCGCTTGCAACGCAGCCCCGCAGCCGGCCATGATGGTCAATTGGTATTACCGGTTGGTCGGAATGAGCCACTTTGGCGGCGGAATGCCGCGCAAGAACGACAAATCCGGCATCTGGCGGGATCAGGCCGCCGACTCCGGCGTGCGCGAGGGCCGCAGTTCCGCCGGTTGACCGGCCGATGCCGCGGCAAGGTCCCGTTCCGCATTCAGCATGTAGTCGCGGGTCATCGGCACGGCGCCCAGCGAGCGCGCGACCTGCACCTGGAACACCATGTGGCCCTGCAGGCGGAAAGCCAACTCGGCGCCGACCAGATAGAACTCCCACATCCGGCAGAAGCGCTCGTCATACAGCGCCTTCGCCTCTTCCCAATGGGCGGTGAAGCGTGCGCGCCAGTGATGCAGTGTCTCGGCGTAATGCAAACGCAGAACCTCTAGGTCGGTGGCCAGCAAGCCGGATCGCTCGATGACTGGCAGCACTTCCGACAGGGCAGGGGAGTAGCCACCGGGGAAGATGTATTTGCGGATCCATGGATTGGTGCTGGCTGGCCCGTCGAGCCGCCCGATGGAGTGGATCAGCGCTACGCCTTCGTCGTTCAGCATGTCGCGCACTGCGTCGAAGTAATTGCGATACTGCGGCACGCCGACATGTTCGAACATGCCGACCGAGACGATGCGGTCGAAGGCTCCGCGATGGGCGGCGGCGAACTCGCGGTAGTCGCGCAGTTCGAAAGTGACCCGGTCGGACAGCCCCGCCTCTTCCGCCCGTTGGCGGGCCACGGCGAGCTGTTCCGACGAAAGGGTGATGCCGGTCACCCGCGCTCCGGTGTGCCGCGCCAGATAGAGCGCCATGCCGCCCCAGCCGCAGCCGATGTCGAGCACCCGCATACCGGGCACGATCAGCAGCTTGGCGGCGATGTGCCGCTTCTTGGCCTCCTGGGCCTCGTCCAGCGACAGACCGGGTGCCGCGAAATAGGCGCAGGAGTACTGCATGTCCCGGTCGAGGAACAGCTGGTAGAACTGACGTGATAGGTTGTAATGGTGCTCGACATTCTGCCGGGAGCGCCGCATCGGGTTGTATTGCTGCACGCGACGCAGCAGCGGCGACAGCGACTCCAGGGCGCGGCCCAGGGCGCCCTGCACCTCGGCACCGCTCATCAGCATCGACAGCAGGTCGTAGATGCCGCCGCCTTCGATCGAAAAGCGGCCGTTCATATAGGCTTCGCCGAACCGCAGGCGTGGATTGATGAGCAGGTCGCGCTCCACGGCGTGGTCGTGAAGGCGGAGGGTCAGGTTTGGTGACCCGGATCCGATCCGACGGTGCTTACCATCGGCCGTAATGAGGTTGAGGGTTCCGTCGCCCTTGGCGGCGGCAAGCAGACGAACCAGCAGCATGCCGAACTCCTTCCGCGGTGCCGTTCCAAGCATGGCGCGCAGGAAGGGGTGCGACAATTCGTCAATCGGTCAGAACTGCTACCCAATTGGGTATTGCGGACGTATGCACACAGTCATGTCCGCCATCGCCGCGGTTGCCCCCGAAAGCGGGAAACCGCCCGGCCCCGAGAGGGGTGGGCGGTTTCCGGACGAGCGGTACGACGTGCCGCCAAAATCCCGAAGGAGTCTTCGGGACTTCAGCCGCAGAAGGGCGATCAGCCCTCCTCTTCCTCGGTCGCGGTCTCTTCGACGTAGGTCTCTTCTTCGTCTTCCTCGTCGCGCAGGTCGGCGGCGGTGATCATGCCACCACGCTGGGCCTGCAGCTCGGCCTCTTCGGCCGAACGGGCGACGTTGACCGTGACCGTGATCGACACTTCCGGATGCAGGACGACGCGCAGCTTGAACAGACCTAGGGTCTTGATCGGGGTGTCGATCTGGACCTGCTTGCGGTCGGTCTTGTAGCCGGCGGCGGTCAGCGCGTCGGAGACGTCGCGGGTGGTCACGGAACCGTACAGGACGCCGGTCTCGGCGGCCTGACGGATCACGACGACCGTCACGTTGTCCATCTTGGTCGCGACCTGCTCGGCGTCCTTGCGGCGCTCCAGGTTCACGGCCTCAAGGTGGGCCTTCTGCTTCTCGAAGACAGCCAGGTTCGCCTTGGTGGCGCGCATGGCCTTCTTCTGCGGCAGCAGATAGTTGCGGGCGAAGCCGGGACGCACATTGACGACCTGGCCCATCTGGCCGAGCTTCTCGACCCGCTCCAGCAGAATAACTTCCATCACTCGTCCTCCTGACCGGGGGCCGCGGGGGAAAACCGGCGGCGCAGCCCGATCCATTGCTCGATCATGCCCAGGCCGACCAAAAGCAGGATCGGCCACCCGAAGAGAAACAGCATCATGTAGAAGCCAACCAGGATCAGCGTACGTGCCGATTTCCTGCTGGCGAATACATGGACCACCGAAAGCCCGGCAAAGGCGAAGGGTACCGCCAGGATCAGAGCCAGATTGACCGCCAGGAACCCAAAGGTTCCCGGTACGGCCGAAGCCGCCGCGACCGCCACCGCGAACAGCGGCGCCAGCCAATACGGCAGTTCCAGCTCTGCCAGACGCATGGCTGGGCGCCGGTTGCGGCCGAACCGCATCAGCGCCCCTTGTGCCAGCACCGCGTTGACGATCGTCATGACAAGCCATGAGACCGCAACCAGCCCCGGCAGGACGGCCGCCACCCAGAAATCCTCGGGATCCGGAGCCGGTTGGCCCTGCAAACGGAACGCCGGCTCGACGACTCGGGCCAGGGTCTGCCGCATCAGCCCTTCCAACCCACCGGGCTGGTCGAGCGTCAGGATCACCGCGGCGAGCAGCGCCGCCACGCCCATCCCGGTCAGGCCCATCAGGACCCGGCCGGGCGGATACCATTCCAGGGTTCCATCCTCCCGCGTGCGAGCCAGCAGCGACTGCCGCACCACCAGGATCGCCGGGGCGGTCCCGGTCACCAGGTAGGACAGCGCCACCAGCGTACTGCCGGAGGTGCCCAGCATCACCGCGGCGGAGCCGGCCAGACCGGCCAGCATCACCGCCGGCGCCCCCAGCCACAGCCCCGTCAGGAACAGCGGCAGGGGGGCCAGATAGCCGAGGATCAGCGCACCCATCCCGCCGAAAGTGACCGACAGGTAGAAGAACGCGCTTGCCAGACCGCCGCCGACGGCGACCACCAGCGGCAAGGCCGGACCCAAGGCCATGGAAACCCCTTGAAGAACCTTAACCGAAACAGTTCGGCCGTTGCCGGGCTTACTTCACCACGTAGGGGAGAAGGGCCAGGAAACGGGCGCGCTTGATGGCGCGAGCCAGTTCACGCTGCTTCTTCGTCGAGACCGCGGTGATGCGGCTCGGGACGATCTTCCCGCGCTCGGAGATGAAGCGGGACAGCAGCTTGACGTCCTTGTAGTCGATCGCCGGAGCATTCGCGCCCGAGAACGGGCAGGTCTTGCGGCGACGGAAGAACGGGCGGCGAGCGCCGCCGGTGCGGGCCGGAGCGCCCGTGGTCTGCTTGTCGGACATTTACGCGGTCTCCCCTTCGGCGGCGGCAACGTTTTCCTGGCGACGCGGCGGACGCGGGCCACGGTCGTCGAAGCGACGCGGACCACGGTCGCCACGATCACCGCGCTCGCCACGCTCGTTGCGGCTCTGCATCATCGCCGACGGGTTGGCGTCGAGGGCGTCGACACGCACGGTCATGAAGCGCAGCACGTCTTCGCTGATGCTCATGTTCCGCTCCATCTCGGCGACGGCGGCGGCCGGCGCGTCGATGTTGAAGAGGGTGTAGTGACCCTTGCGGTTCTTCTTGATCTTGTAGGTGAGGGTCTTCAGACCCCAGTATTCGCTCTTGGCGATCGTGCCGCCGTTGTCGCGAACGATCTGGGCGAACTGCTCAGAGAGCTGCTCGGCCTGGGCGGCCGAAATGTCCTGGCGCGCGATCAGCACGCACTCGTAAAGTGCCATTGCACTCCCCATGGCTGTTCATGGTCCGGCGCTGCGCCCCATCCCTCATGGATCGGATCAGCCGCCCGGGCCTAGCCGACGGCGGACCGCCGGCAAGGAGTTATGAAGCGGCGCAGTATGCACAGGCCGGCGGTGGTAGCAAGCGAAAATCCGGCGCGGGATGCGCCTCCTTTCGGAAAAATCTATTCGCATGATAGGGAGCTGCCCGGATGACCCCCGCTGCGCTGTCCAGGGCATGGGTTGGGCTTGGCGGGGCAGGGGTGGCTATCGCGCGGGATACGCTCCGGCGCATTTGACCGAAGTGCATCGGATCCCTCCAGGCGCCATGTTCAGCCTGCCGTTTAAGGCGGAGTTCGCGCTCCGTCCGCGGCGCTGACAGCCCGGTGCCTGGAGTTGCCATGCGCAAGAACATGTTGCCCTATCACGTCGTGGAACTGAGGGGGCTGGCCTGCATCCTGCTGGTTGCCTACCACGTGGTCGGCATTCCCGGGGCCGGCATGCAGGTGGCGGAGGGATCGATCTACCGCTACGCCACCGACAGCTTCGAACTGATCCGCATGCCGCTCTTCACCTTCATCTCGGGGCTGGTGTATGCCCTGAACCCGGCCAGGGGCGACCGGCTGAGTACCTTCTTCATCAAGAAGCTGCGCCGCCTGGGCTTTCCGTTCCTGGTGGTGTCCACTCTCTTCTATCTGCTGCAGACCCATGCGCCGGGTGCGAACGGAACCGCCGCCCCCGATTCGATGTGGCGGATCTACGTCTTCTCCTATGCCCATTTCTGGTATCTGCAGGCGTTGTTCCTGATCTTCACGGCGGTGGCGCTGCTCGACGCGCTGCACGCGATGGACCGGCCGGGTGGCTTTGCTCTCGCCATGGCGGCCGCGGTGGTCTTGTGCCTGACGGTCCATGTCGACTCGAATGTTCTGTCGGTGAACGAGGCCTGCTTCCTGTTGCCGCACTTCCTGCTGGGGGTGGGGGTGACCCGCTTCCGCGCCATGGTTCCGCGGCAGGCGATGCTGGGGGCCGCCGCCGCCGCGCTCGTCGTCGGTGTGGCTCTGCATCAGGCGTCGCTGTGGGGGTATCTGCCGCATTTCGGCTGGAACAGCGGCGTCGCCCTGCTGTGCGGAATGGGGGGAGCGGTGACGCTGCTGCATGCCATGCCGCCGAGCCGGATTTTCCGGACGGTGGGCGCCTCCTCCTACGCCATCTATTTGCACCACGCCCTGTTCGCCGCCGGTGCGCGGGTGGTTTTGCATCGGCTGGATGCCACCGACGGCATGATTTTCTGTGTGGCGCTGATCGCCGGCCTGATCGGCCCGATGGTGCTGGAGGCGTTGGCGCAGGTCAGGCCCTGGACCAGGGTGGCGCTGGTGGGTAAGGCATGAGCGCAGCCCTTTGATTTGCGCCGCAGCAGAAGGCACAAGACCCGATTTGCGGTACCTCTGGGTCGGCCTACGAACAACCCCTTCTGCATGGCGGTTTTTCGTGGGCCTTCTGCGTCAATACGTGGCGTTTTATCGCACCATTGTCGCTTTGGTCATCGCGCGTCGCTTGACTTGCTCAAAAGTGAGGGTATGACTGTCGCCCAATCCATGGTGCCGCCGCAGGGGCGGGGCGCATTCATCCAGGGTTTCACCGAAGCATGACCAGGGCGTTCGTCTTTCCGGGGCAGGGCAGCCAGGCTGTCGGCATGGGCCGCGAACTCGCCGAAGCGTTCGAAGTCGCCCGTCACACCTTCGAAGAGGTGGACGACGCGCTGAACCAACGGCTGTCGCGACTGATGGTCGAAGGCCCCGAGGCCGATCTGACCCTGACCGAGAACGCGCAGCCCGCCCTGATGGCGGTCAGCATCGCGGTGATGCGGGTTCTGGCGAGCGAGGGCGGGGTCGACCTGTCCAAGCATGCCACCTTCGTCGCCGGCCACTCGTTGGGCGAATATTCGGCGCTCTGCGCCGCCGGCGCCTTTTCGCTGGGCGACACCGCGCGCCTGCTGAAGCTGCGCGGTCAGGCGATGCAGAAGGCGGTTCCGGTGGGCAAGGGCGCCATGGCGGCCCTGCTGGGCGCCGACCTGGATCAGGCGCAGGCGATCGCCGCCGACGCCGCCCAGGGCGAGGTGTGCAGCATTGCCAACGACAACTCGGTCGGGCAGGTGGTGATTTCCGGCAGCGCCGACGCCATCGACCGCGCCATTGCACTGGCTGCGGAACGCGGGCTGAAGCGGTCGGTGCGCCTGCCGGTGTCGGCCCCCTTCCATTGCTCGCTGATGCAGCCGGCTGCCGATGCGATGGCGGAGGCTCTGGCGAACGTCACGATTTCCGCCCCGGTGGTTCCGGTGGTGGCGAACGTCACCGCTTCCGCGGTGTCGGACCCCAACGCCATCCGCCGCTTGCTGGTCGAACAGGTGACCGGCATGGTCCGCTGGCGCGAATGCGTGCTCTATATGAAGGAGCAGGGTGTCGAGCGGCTGGTCGAGGTCGGGTCGGGCAAGGTTCTCGCCGGGCTGACCAAGCGCATCGACAAGGATCTGGCGGCGGTCTCGGTCGGAACGCCGGCCGATGTCGAGTCGTTCCTGAAGACCCTGTGATCCATCAGATCCGTGATACATCAGCCTCGTGAGGCCATCCATGTTTGACCTGACCGGCAAGTCGGCCCTCGTCACCGGCGCGTCCGGCGGCATCGGTGCGTCGATCGCCCGTGCGCTGCATGCCCAGGGCGCCGCCGTCGCGCTGTCCGGCACCCGTGTCGCCCCGCTGGAGGCCCTGGCCGCAGAGCTGGGTGAGCGCGCCTTCGTCGTGCCCGGCAACCTGTCCGAGGCAGCGGCGACCGAGCAGTTGTTCAAGGACGCCGAGGCGGCCCTGGGCAAGATCGACATCCTCGTCAACAACGCCGGCCTGACCCGCGACCAGATCGCGATGCGGCTGAAGGACGAGGACTGGCAGTCGGTCATCGACGTGAACCTGACGGCGGCCTTCCGCCTGTCGCGGGCCGCCATGCGCGGCATGATGAAGCGCCGCTGGGGCCGCATCGTCAACATCACGTCGGTCGTCGGCGTCACCGGCAATCCGGGGCAGGCCAACTATGCCGCGTCGAAGGCCGGCCTGATCGGCATGTCGAAGTCGCTGGCGGCCGAGCTGGCCTCGCGCAATATCACCGTCAACTGCGTCGCGCCGGGTTTCATCACCACGGCCATGACCGACGCCCTGAACGACGAGCAGAAGCAGAAGCTGCTCCCCGCCATTCCGGCCGGCCGCATGGGCCAGCCGGACGAGATCGCCGCCGGGGTCGTGTACCTCGCGAGCGAGGAGGCCGCCTACGTCACCGGCCAGACGCTGCACATCAACGGCGGCATGGCCATGATCTGATGAGGATCGGACGGGGCGGCATCGCCACGTGTGAAGAACGGCGCCAACCGGGCTCCCTCGCGGGTGCTGGTCAAGGCTGCTGAAATGTGTTATCGGACGGGGCTTTTCGCGGCAGGACGGCACGTTCTTCGCGTGTTGCTCCGACCGGATTATCCCGAGCGGTTTCAAGGATTGGAAGGTCTTAAAAGATGAGCGACATCGCCGAGCGCGTGAAGAAGATCGTTGTGGACCACCTGGGTGTCGAGGAGTCGAAGGTGGTGGAGAACGCCTCCTTCATCGACGATCTGGGCGCCGACAGCCTCGACACCGTCGAGCTGGTCATGGCCTTCGAGGAAGAGTTCGGTGTCGAGATCCCGGACGACGCCGCGGAGAAGATCCTGTCGGTGAAGGACGCCATCGACTTCATCAAGGCCAACGCCGCCGCCTGATCGGGCCGCGGGCGTTGAGCCCCCGAGGGCCAGGCGAACCGCATTTGCGACACCAGCAGCGCGGGGCCTGGCCGTCGACGACCAGATCGTCGACAGTTTATTCGAGGAAAGGTCAAGGAACAGCCTCATGAGACGTGTCGTCGTCACCGGACTCGGTATGGTCACGCCGCTCGGCGTCGGCCACACGCTGAACTGGGAGCGGCTGATTTCCGGAACGTCGGGAATCCGCGGCATCACGGGGTTCGATGCTTCGGACCTGGCCTCCAAAGTCGCCGGGCAGCTCCCGCGCGGAACGGGTGAAGGCGAGTTCAACGCCGACTCCTTCGTTTCGCCGAAGGATCAGCGCAAGATGGATGATTTCATCATCTTCGCCATCGCCGCGGCGCAGGAAGCAATCAAGGATTCCGGCTGGGTTCCCCAGACCGATGAAGAGCGCGAGCGGACCGGCGTCATGGTCGGTTCGGGCATCGGCGGCCTTCCGGGCATCGCCGACGGCGCCGTGACCCTGCATGAAAAGGGTCCGCGTCGCCTGTCGCCCTTCTTCATCCCCGGCTGCCTGATCAATCTGGCCTCCGGCCATATTTCGATCCAGCACGGCTTCAAGGGACCCAACCACGCGGTCGTCACCGCCTGCTCGACCGGCGCGCACGCCATCGGCGATGCCGCCCGTCTGATCATGTGGGATGATGCCGACATCATGGTCGCCGGCGGCACGGAGGCGGCGGTCAGCCGTCTTGGCGTCGGCGGTTTCGCCGCCATGCGCGCTCTGTCCACCAACTTCAACGACACGCCCGAAAAGGCCTCGCGTCCCTATGACAAGGACCGCGACGGCTTCGTCATCGGCGAGGGTGCCGGTGTCGTCGTGCTGGAAGAGTTGGAGCACGCCAAGAAGCGCGGCGCCACCATTTATGCCGAGATCGTCGGCTACGGCCTGTCGGGCGACGCCTACCACATCTCCGCCCCGGCGGAAGACGGCAATGGCGGTTTCCGCGCCATGAAGGGTGCGCTGAAGCGCGCCGGCCTGAATCCGTCCGACATCGATTACGTCAACGCCCACGGCACCTCGACGCCGCTCGGCGACGAGATCGAGCTGGGTGCGGTGAAGCGCCTGTTCGGCGACGCCATGGATAGCCTGGCGATGTCCTCCACCAAGTCGGCCATCGGCCACCTGCTGGGGGCCGCCGGTGCGGTCGAGGCGATCTACTCGATCAAGGCGATCAACCACGGCATCGTGCCGCCCACGCTGAATCTCGACAACCCGTCGGAAAGCTGCATGGGCGTCAATCTGGTGCCGAAGGTCGCGCAGGAGCGCCGCGTGCGCGCCGCGCTGTCGAACTCCTTCGGGTTCGGCGGCACCAATGCCTCGCTGGTGTTCAAGGAATTCGCGTAAGCGAAGCTCCCACCGGCGGTGCGGTCTGCAGTCTTCAAGAGGTGAGCGATGGGCTGGGGTCTCCGAATTTTCGCGGGGACGCTGGCCCTCGCGGTCGGTGCGGCGGGTGGAATTGGCGTCTGGGGGTACCAGCGCTATTCGGCCCCCGGACCATTGGAGCAGACCGAGACGGTCGTCATCCCGCGCGGCAGCGGGCTTGAGGCCATTGCCATCACGCTGGGCGACTCCGGCGTGATCGGCTCGCCGCTGGTGTTCGTCGCCGCGGCCAAGCTGTCCGGCACCTTCCGTGAGTTGAAGGCCGGCGAATATCAATTCCCCGCAGGAATCAGCATCGGGGGTGTCCTGGAGCAGATGCGCCAGGGCCGCACCGTCGTGCATCGCCTCACCGTGCCGGAAGGGCTGACCTCCGCCCAGGTGGTGGCGCTTCTGGAACGGGAAACCGTGCTGACCGGTGACGTGGCGAAGCCGCCGAAGGAAGGCTCGCTCCTGCCGGAGACCTACCACTTCGCCTATGGCGACAGCCGCACCGCTTTGATCGAGCGGATGCAGACGGCGATGACCCAAGCTTTGGCGGAGGCGTGGAAGACCCGCGACCAGAACCTTCCCTTCGAAACGCCGCAACAGGCGCTGACGCTCGCGTCCATCGTCGAGAAGGAGACCGGTGTCGCCGCCGAGCGGCCCAGGGTAGCGGGGGTTTTCGTCAACCGGCTGGAAGCCGGCATGAAGCTGCAGTCGGACCCGACGGTGATCTACGCGCTGACCGAGGGCAGCGGAGAACTGGGGCGGGCGCTGACCCGCAACGACTGGAAATTCGAATCGCCCTACAACACCTATGTGGTGACCGGCCTGCCGCCGGGTCCGATCGCCAATCCGGGCAAGGCTTCGATCCAGGCGGTGATGAAGCCGGAACGGCACGAGTTCCTGTATTTTGTCGCCGACGGCACCGGCGGCCATGTCTTTGCCAAGTCGCTGTCCGACCACAACCGCAACGTCGCCAAATGGCGCGAAGTTCAGCAGAGCCGGCAGCCCGACCACGGCGAAACGTCATCGGAGTGACGGCCGGGGAGGGCGGCGGTCTGTGGCGGAGGGCCGATAACGATCCGCTTGGTTGCGTGTAATTCGCGAATTGTGCAGTCTTCGCATCGCAGCAAGCCCAACCACCATTCCCTGGGGAGATGTGATGAGCGTGGATGTCGAACAGCGCATCCGTGACCGCGCCTATGCGATCTGGCTGGAAGAGGGCCGTCCGCACGGCCGCGACGCCGACCACTGGTTCAAGGCCGAGCGCTCGATCCTGGCGGAAGCGGCGGCCGTTGCCGACGTCGCCCCGGTCGTGGCGGTGGTGAAGGCGCCGCGCAAGACGACCAATGCGAAGCCGCGGGCAGCGGTAAAGACCGCCGAACCGGAAGCTGTAACGCCCGAGCCCGCCAAGGCGCGCAAGCCACGCAGCCGCAAGCCTGCGTCCGCCTGACCGGGATCTGACGGAGACCCCCGGGGTCAGGCGGCGTTGGAGGCCTGCGGCAATTCCAGGTTCGAGACGACCATCACCCCGGCGGTCGTGCCATAGTTCTTGCGGGCGGCGCGCAACGCCTCCAGCGCCTCCATCAGGCTTTCCTCGGCGAAGCCGGGGGCCAGACAGGCCAGTTCCCGCTCCGTCAAGTCGATGAAGGCGTCCAGCAGGCGCGCATGGATGCGGCTGGCCAAGCGGACTTCATCGGCGACCTTCTGTGCGGGCATGGGGAGCTCCATTGGTGTCGTGTGGGTCTAGTGATCGGTAGAGCGTCTTCTCGGGATCGACCATCCCGTGAGGCCGATTAGGCGTCGAATAGGGTTAAAAGAACTTTAAATGCGAGATATCTCCGGCAGGGATTAAGAATTACCACTTCGGATTCTGTCCTGCCGACGATTGCCTACCGTTCTCGGTGGCTGGATTACCGTCCCGTTCTACGCGCGATCAAAGAACTTCAGTGATCGGTCCTGCTCGACGGCTCCAGCGGCCTGCCACTGTGCCGTGAACCGGGATTTGTCCGTCTTCGCAAACAACGGGACGACCGCAGTTCATGAAGTGGATTTCATGGATGAGTCAGGTTGGGGACAGGGCACCCGGGCTATTGTCCTTCTTGTGACGCGGTCGGGCCAGCCCCCCTGAAACACCGGCCCGTCACGAATGAGCGTCTTCTTATCTGGTGTCTCTTCCCGATGGTCCCCTGCCATCGGACATGACCGTCCGGTTCTCCCGTTTGCCTCCGGACGGTACCTATCGGCGGAGCGCGTCCCTGGCCAAATCCAAGGCCGACGTTGCCCCCCACCATAGGCCCCTGGCCTCGGGTGCGCTCCGCCGTCCCTTCTTTTCTCAGATGCCGTTCAGTGGCCTTGACGTGGCTGGGTCCACCCGGCTTTCTGGAAGCTGTCGAAGGCTTTCCCGGTAGCATCCCGCCCGTGCGTCCCGCCATCCTGTTTCCCCTGTTCAAACCGGTCACGGCACTCCCCGGCCTCGGTCCCCGTCTGGGCAAGCTGGTGGAGAAGCTCGCCGGCGCCCACGTCGTCGATCTGCTGTGGCATCTGCCCTGCGGCGTCGTCGACCGCCGATTCTCACCGAAGATCGCGCAGGCGCCGCACGGGCGCATCGCCACCCTGACCGTGCGCATCGATTCGCACGCGCCGCCGGTGAACCCGCGCCATCCCTACAAGATCCGATGCACCGACGAGACCGGCGTGCTGGAGCTGGTCTATTTCCATGTCCGCGGCGATTGGCTGTCAAAGCAGATCCCGGCCGGCACCACCATGGTGGTGTCCGGCAAGGTGGAGTGGTTCAACGACACCGCCCAGATTACCCATCCCGACGCCGTTGTTCCGGTCGATGCCAAGGAAGAGCTGGAGCTGGTGGAGCCGGTCTATCCGATGACCGCCGGCCTGCCGGCCAAGACCTTGCGCAAGGCGGTGCGGGCCGCCTTGAACGACATTCCGGCGCTCGACGAATGGCAGGACCCGGCATGGCTCGCCCGTCGGCAATGGCCGACCTGGGCGGAGGCGCTGAAGCGCGCCCACACGCCGGAGGACGAGGGCGACCTTGCCGCCACCGCACCGATCCGTTGCCGTCTCGCTTATGACGAGCTGCTGGCGAACCAGCTCGCACTGATGCTGGTGCGGGCGAGCCAGCGCCGGCTGGCCGGTCGTGCGACCCAAGGCGACGGCAGGCTCCGCCAAGCGGCGCTCGCGGCGCTGCCCTTCTCCCTGACCGGCTCGCAGGCGTCCTCGCTGGAAGAGATCTACGCCGACATGGCGGCCGAGCGGCGGATGCTGCGGCTCCTCCAGGGCGACGTCGGCAGCGGCAAGACCGTGGTCGCGCTGATGGCGATGCTGAACGCGGTGGAGACCGGTGCACAGGCCGCCCTGATGGCCCCCACCGAAATCCTGGCCCGCCAGCATGCCGAAAGTCTGACGCCGCTGTGCAAAGCCGCCGGCGTCGAAATCGGCCTGCTGACCGGTCGCGACAAGGGCAAGGCGCGTCAGGCCGTGCTCGACCGGCTGGCCTCGGGCGAGCTGCCGCTGCTGGTCGGCACCCACGCCCTGTTCCAGGAGGATGTCGCCTTCAAGGATCTGGCATTGGCGGTGATCGACGAACAGCACCGCTTCGGCGTCCATCAGCGCCTCCAGCTGTCGGCCAAGGGCCGGGCGGTGGATGTGCTGGTGATGACCGCCACCCCGATCCCCCGCACGCTGACGCTGACCGCCTATGGCGACATGGATGTGTCGCGCCTGACCGAGAAGCCGGCCGGCCGCAAGCCGGTGCAGACCGTCACCATCGCGCTCGACCGGCTGGAGGAGGTGGTCCACGGTATCCAGCGCAAGGTGTCGGAGGGCGCGCGGGTCTATTGGGTCTGCCCGCTGGTCGACGAATCGGAACAGAGCGACCTTGCCGCCGCCACCGAGCGTCATGCCTTTCTGCGCGCCACCTTCGGTGATCGGGTCGGGCTGGTCCATGGCAAGATGCGCGGGCCGGACAAGGATGCGGTGATGGCCGCCTTTGCCGAGGGCAGCCTGGACGTGCTGGTCGCCACCACGGTGATTGAGGTCGGCGTCAATGTGCCCGAAGCGACCGTGATGGTGATCGAGCATGCCGAACGCTTCGGCCTCGCCCAGCTCCATCAGCTGCGCGGCCGGGTCGGGCGTGGCGAGAAGCCGTCGAGCTGTCTGCTGATGTTCGACTCGAACCTGACTGAGACGGCACGGGCGCGGCTGAAGACCCTGCGCGACACCGAGGACGGCTTCGTCATCGCCGAGGAGGATCTGCGCCTGCGCGGCGCCGGCGAGGTGCTGGGCACCCGGCAGTCCGGCCTGCCCGGCTTCCGGATGGCCGATCTCGCCGTGCATGGCGACCTGCTGGCGGTCGCGCGGGACGATGCCCGGCTGGTGGTGGACCGCGATCCCGACCTCGCCAGCCCGCGCGGGCAGGCGTTGCGGACCCTGCTCTACCTGTTCGAACGCGATGCGGCGGCCAAGACCTTGAGGTCGGGCTGATCGTCGTTGCCTTCCTGATTGGGGCCATCCCGGTCGGGGCCGGCCGGCGGCTCCACCAGCGTCGGGCGCCGCTCGGGCGGGACGACGATGCCGCCGGACATCACCAGCTTCAGCCCGTCTTCCACGCTCATGTTCAGCACGGTCACCTCGCGGCGCGGCACCATCGCCAGATAACCGGCGGTGGGCGGCGCGCAGGGGATGAAGACGTTGACGAAATCGTCTGCCACGTCCGCCAGCTGCAATTGCACCTCCGGGTGGGCGGCGCCGGTGATGAAGCCCAGCGACCAGACGCCGGGGCGCGGATACTGGATCGCCACCACCTCGCGGAAGGCATTGGATTTCTTGGCCAGCACCGTCTCGAAGATCTGCTTCACCCCGCCATAGACGGAGCGGACGACCGGCATGCGCCCGACCACCCCCTCGCCGACGCCAAGAACCAAGCGGCCGACATAGCCGGCGGTGAAGGCGCCGATCAGGGTAACGGCGACGATGACCACCAGCACGCCGATGCCGGGAATCGAGAAGGGCAGGTAATTTTCGGGATTGTAGGTGCTGGGGATCAGCGGGCGGATATAGCCGTCGATCAGCGAGACGAACCACCAGGCGATATAGACGGTGATGGCGATGGGGGCCGTCACCAGGATGCCGGCCAGGAAATAGGCGCGAAGCCGCCCCATGAACCCGATGCCCTCGCGGCGGTGCCGCGCCGGCTCTGCCGTCTGGGCCTTGGCGGTCTGGGCCTTTTGGGCTTTCACCTGACCCTTGCCGGGGACCTTCGGTTCAGTCTGATCTCCGCTCACGCCCGCCCATCCGCCGATCGTCTGTCCGCGCCATAGTGGGGCAAGCGCGGTCCTCTCTCAACTGCCGTTTGGCGGTGGCGGGTCAGCCGACCAGCGATCCGACGATCACGCACAGCAGGGTGACGGCCCCGGCGATGGCGGCACCGTCGACATGGTTGGGAAACGCGCGCCAGAATTCCTCGCGCGACATCGGTTCCGGCGCGTCGAATTCATCCATCGACAGGCCGGCGGCCATGCTGCCGCAGGTGCGGTCGGCGATGGCGCCGGATAGATGGGCCATGGCGACGGCCAGATAGCAGAACTTCACGAAGTCCAGCAGGAAGCCCAGCGTGCTGTTCGCCTCGCCCAGCGGGCTGGCGGTGAAGCCGGTGGCGGCGACCGTGCTCGCCATGGCGATGGCCGCGGCGAAGGGGATCAGGGCGACCGACAGCAGCCGTTGCGAATCGACGCGGCGGGCGGTGGGCACGGTGAACAGGCTGGACATGGTCGGCGCTCCGGCAACGATGAACGGGGTGCGGTTGAGGGACGGGTCGGCGAGGCGTCGTTCCCTTCTGCGCGTTCGGCGTTAACGGAGGGTTGACACCGGCCATTGGTCACAGCGCCTTCCACCTTTGCGCAGGTCGCGCTATCCTTTGGCGCAACAAACAGTCCGGGGCGGCTCCGGAACTTCCCGTGCCAAAGGCCGAAATGAGCAAATCCGATAGTCCGGCCAATGCGCTGCCCGACACCCCGGCCGATACTCCGGCCGCCGGGCTGGACCGCATCGAGCTGCTGCACCCACTTTCTGCCGATCAGCGTGCTGCGGTGGCACGTCAATGCCGCTGGCGCCGCTTCGCTCCGGACGAGCAGCTGATCGACCATTGGGCCGAGACCCGTGACGTCGCCTTCGTGGTGGAGGGGCGGGTGCGGGTGCTCAGCCATTCGGCCGGTGGGCGCGAGATCAGCTTCAGCGATATCGATGCCGGGGAACTGGTGGGCGAGATGTCGGCGCTGGACGGCCGGCCGCGCTCCGCGTCGGTGGTGGCGCTGGAGGAGGGGGCGCTGATCGCCTTCCTGCCGGCGAAGCCCTTCCAGACCCTGGTGGCCGCCCATCCGGAACTGGCGATGGCGATGATGCTGCGCCTGTGCGACAAGCTGCGCGGCGCCACCGACCGCATCATGGAACTGTCGACCCTCGGCGCCAACAACCGGGTCCATGCGGAACTGCTGCGGCTTGCCCGGCGCGCGTCGCGGCAGGGCGCGTCCGCGGTTATCACGCCGATCCCCGTCCATTCCGACATTGCCGCACGTGTCAGCACCACCCGTGAGACCGTGGCCCGCGTGCTGAGCGACCTGACCCGCGACGGGATGCTGGAACGCCGCTCCAACGCGCTGGTGGTGCGCGATCTGCCGCGGCTGGAACTGCTGGTCGAGGATGTCCGCGGCGGCGCCTGAGGCGCAGGCCGAAAGCGGACCTCCAAAAAAAGAAAAGGCCGCGGCCGCCCGAATGGTTGGGCTGTGCCGCGGTCGCCTTTCAAACCCTCGAATTTTCTTGTTCTTGGAACCAGGTCAGCGGTGCAGGGACTGGAACAGGATCACCGCCGGGGTGGACTTCACCCATTCCGTCAGGAACGCACCGACCGGACGCAGCAGGATGGCGGCGGGGGTAGCTTCCAGCCAGTCGGCGACGAAATCGCGGACCGGGTGCAGGGTCTGGCTGTCGCCATGGAGGCCATGGTCGCCGTGATGAAGGCTGAGGATGCTCATGATCGACTCCGTTGATCGGGGGTAAGGCGGGGGCCGGTTTGGCGTCAGCGCTTCAGCAGGCTCAGGACGAAGCCGGCCGGGGTGGCGGCGGCCCATTCGCGCAGGAAGGCGCCGACCGGGCCAAGGACCAGATAGGCCGGGGTGGCTTCGAACCAGGCCACCGGAAATTCGGCGACCGCGTGCAGGGCGTCGTTCGAAGCGTGGTTGTCGGTGCCGGGCTGGAAAGTGGTGGTGGTCATTGTCGTCTCCATCGGGCTGTTGAGGAGACTATATACTGGTATACCCAATGCCAAATACGCTGCCTTTGCATTGCTGGCTGCTGCAAAAATTACAGCTATACAGAGATTTCCTTCAGCCAATGGTCGAGCGCCAAATCAATCAGTGATGCGGACTATCTTCGGTCGCGCGAGGCGCTAGGATCGGCTCATGACACCGGTGAAATGTTTGGTCGACCAACCAACGTCTTGACAGCGCCGGTTTGAAAAACGATTTCAGGTACATGGTTCAATACATCGGTCCCGATCCGCTCCGCAGCCTGCACGAGGCCGTGCAAACCTTGCGGCGCGAGCCTTCTTCCGTCCCCGAAGCCTCGCGCACGGCAAAGCTGCTGGCGCAGGGCCGAGCCCGCATGGCACGGAAGGTGGGGGAGGAGGCGATCGAGGTGGCGATCGAGGCGATGCGCGGCGACCGCGGTGCGCTTGTGATGGAGGCGGCCGACCTCCTGTATAATCTGGTCGTGCTGTTGGCCGACTTCGACATTTCCCCCGACGAGATTTTGGCCGAGTTGCGGCGGCGCGAACTGGCTTTCGGCATCGCGGAAAAGCTTCCCAAGTCGGAAGATCCGATCAATGGCCCGGTCACCGGTTCCACCAATGGCTCCACCAACGGTGTGGAGGCCAATCCTCCCAAGTCCGGTTCTGCCAAACGCTGCAAGCGCTGAAGTCCGTCTGACGCTGATTGAAGTATCCGAAGGATGCTAAACGGCGTCGCTCTCCTGCGGGAAGACCAGATCGAACCGTGTGCCGACGTCTCTGGTGAAGTGATACTCGCCGCGGATTTGTCGGGCGAAGGCCCGGATCAGGTCCATGCCCATGGACCGCCGTCCAGGGATGGAGGGTTCCTCGGGCTCGGGGGCGCCGGTGCCGTCGTCCTGGATCGTCAAATGCAGTGACCCGTTCTCCGCCGTCACCACGATGTCGATGGTGCCGGTACAGCGGCCGGTGAAGGCGTGCTTGTAGGCGTTCGACACCACTTCGTTCAGGATCAGGGCGAAGGGCACCACACGGTTGAGGTCGAGACTGAGCGGTTCCACCTGATGCCTGATGGCGATGGTCCTGCCTGGACGGCTGTGGAAGCTATCCAGATGTCCGGCCAGTGCTTCGATGAAGCCGTCGAGCGCGACCGCTGATACGCCGGTGGCGCGGTAAATCTGCTCGTGGATCAGTCCCATTGTGTTGATGCGGGTCAGCGCCTCGCTGAAGGGAGCCTCCAGTTCCGGCGCTCGCTGCGCTTGCAACTCCAACAGGCTGAGGATCACCTGAAGATTGTTTTTTACCCGGTGATGGATGTCGCGCAGCAACATCTCCTTGTCGGCCAGAGCGTGGTCGAGATGCCGGGTGCGTTCGGTGATCCGGTCTTCCAGCGCCTCGTTGGATCGGCGCAATGCCTCCTGGGCCTCGGCGACCTGGCGGGACCGGTGCAACGCAATGCCTCCCAGCAGGACAAGCAGTCCCAATGCCGGAATCGCGAACAGCGCGTATGGTATCACCCGGTTGCGCCATGCGCTCTCGATGGAGCCGACGTTGGTGCCGTAGACCACATAGATCGGCATGTCCGGCACCTTGCGGCGGGCCATCAGCCTCTCGACCCCGTCAGAGGGCGTCACCGCGTGGAAGACGCCGTTCCTGTCGGGGGTCGAGATCAGTTCCGGCAAACGTCCGATGTCGGCGCGGTTCTCTGAGCCGTTCGGCGGGGTACGGACCAGCACCTCGCCGTCTTCGCGCATCAGCAGGATGACGTCGCTCGATCCTCGCAGGACCGAACGGTAGAAGTCGGTGAAATAGCTGGGCAGGAGAGAGATCTGCGCCACCCCCTGTAACTGGTGGTTCGGCAGTTCCATCCGGCGGCTGAGGGTGAAGACAATCTCGGAGTTGATTTTGCTCGTCAACCTCGGGCCGATGTGAATGGTACTGTCCGAGCTCAGAAGAGCGCGGAAATATTCGCGGTCGCTCGCGTTGAGCGGCCGAATCGGCCATTCGAAGCTGCTCACCCGGACGCGTCCGCTCTCGTCGGTGATCCAATAGGACTGCACCTCCGGCGCTTGGGCCGCCATGGCTTTCAGACGTTCGTGCAGCAGGGGAGAACTGTCGATCCGGTCCCATCCCATGTCATCGACCATCCACTCCATGTGCGACAGCGTGGCGGCATGGATGCCGAGAGTCTTGGCTGCATGCTCCTCCAGCACGCGTGCGATTGCGGTGCTGCGGACTTCTGCCTCGGTGATCACCTGGCTGCGGTATTGGTAGGCCGCAAAAACCAGCAGGGCGGCCGTAAGAGCGAGGGCGACTGCCAGGAGCGCCAGAATCGCCGGTGAAACGGCCTTGCGTCCCCCACGGACGGTGTCCGGGCTTCCTGCGGCATGTGCGTCCTGTTCGAAGCCGGCAGGGGTCATCAGGGAGAGATCGTCCGTTCATGGAGGGCGGCGAGGCTTAAGAATAGCGCAATGCTCAACGCTCGTCATCCAACAACCATGTCGTGATAAAACGAATCACAAATTCTCCGAATAGTCGGCGCCTTCCGTATCGCTTCGATCCTGGGCATCGATCGACGGCCTGATGCCGATGCGCATGAAATCAAGCATCCCGTTGGATCACCAAGGCGAAGCGTCGATGGCGGGACCGCCTGGGCAGCGACGCCTTGGTCGTTGATGCCTCTCACCCCCACTTTCCGGACATTCCGTTATGCACTGGCGTAATGAAGCTTTGCACAACATTGACTTTGCCGTACATGGCTCTTCTTTCATATGCGACAAATTGCAACGAATGCTGCCAATCCGTCTTATCGGTCTTGGAAGCGGCACCGTACGGTGGTTCCATTGCGGTGAGGCATAAGCAATCGCGCATAGTGTGATGGGGGCGGCGGATGGCGGGGATGGGCGGGGGGCTGGACGACGAACTGCTGTTCGGCCCGGAGGACGCCGCCGCGACTGCGGCAGGTCCCCAACGGCCATCCGGTCTGCCCTGGCCCGTCCTGGTTGTGGACGACGATCCCCAGGTCCATGCCATGACCGCGGTGCTGCTGCGCGACTTCGACTTCGACGGACGCCCGTTCGAGGTGGTGAGCGCCCTATCGGCGGAAGAAGCGAAGGCGGTCCTCGCCCAGCGGCCTGACTTGCCCATCGCCCTTCTCGACGTGGTGATGGAGACGGAGGACGCCGGCCTGAAGCTGGTCCGCCATATCCGGGAGGAGTTGGGCAACCGCCGCATGCGAATCATCCTGCGCACCGGGCAGCCGGGTCAGGCGCCGGAGCGCGACGTCATCGTCGGCTACGACATCAACGACTACAAGGCCAAGAGCGAGCTGACCGCGCAGCGTCTTTTCACCACGCTGGTCAGCGGGCTGCGCGCCTGGCGCGACATCGTGACGATCGAGCGCAACAGTCAAGGGTTGGAACGGATTCTCAGCGCCTCCGCCCCGCTGTTCGAGATGCGGCCGATGCGCGCTTTCGTCGAACGGCTGGTGGAGCAGATTGCCCGCGTCGTCGACCACGGCAGCGCGCCGGCGGTTCTGGCCTGCCGTCCGGTCGACCGCGCCGACGGCAGCCAGACGGTCGCCGTGGTGGCGGGGCTGGGTGTCTTTTCCGGCTGCATCGGCCTGCCGGCGGCCGATGTCCTGTCCGCCGGTGCGGCTGCGGAAGTGGCGGACGCCCTGCTGACCCAGCGCAACCTTTATCACGACGACCGTTGCGTCCTGGTCTTCCGCACGCGCGAGCATGGCGTGACCGTCTTCCGGCTTGAACGGGCGGAGCCCTACACCGCGGACGAGCACCGCCTGCTGGAGCTGTTCTGCAACCGTGTCGCCATCGGCTTCGACAATGTCTGTCTGTACGAGGAACTGGTTGCGCTGAATCGCTCGCTGGAGCAGCGGGTGGAGGAGCGCACGCTCGAACTGGCCGCCAACCAGAAGGCGCTGATCCTGGCCAAGGAGCGGGTGGAGAGGGCGCTGGAGCGCGAATTGCTCGCCCGTGACCGGCAGCGCCAGTTCCTGGGCATGGTCAGCCACGAATTCCGCACGCCGCTCGCCATCATCGACAGCGCGGCGCAGCTGCTGGCGATGCGGGCCGGGCAGGTGGAGCCGGAGATGCTGGAACGGCTGGCGGTGATTCGCGGCAGCGTGCAGCGTCTGACCGGCCTGATCGACGCCCATCTGACCGACGAGCGGCTGCAGAGCAACGCCCTCGTGCTGGAACGGGCCGAGGTCGATCTGCCCGACCTGATCGCCAACGTCGTCCGGCCCTTCCGCGTCGCCTATCCCGACCGTGAATTCCGGATGACCCTGGCGGGGTTGCCGCGGCGGGCGGAGGTCGACGCCAACCTGATCGCGCTGGTCCTGACCAATCTCGTCAACAACGCCGTCAAATATTCCGGCCTGGGCGAAGCGATACATCTTCATGGCGACACCGACGGTGCCATGGCGGTGATCGAGGTGACCGACCACGGCCGCGGCATCCCCGAACCGGAGCTTCCGCGCCTGTTTGACCGCTTCTTCCGCGGATCGGGCGCGTCCGGCGTGCCGGGCACCGGCATCGGTCTGCACACTGTGCAGCAGATCGTCCATCTGCATGGCGGTGCCGTCGCGGTCGACAGCGCCCTGGGAAAAGGATCGACCTTCCGGGTCGTGCTTCCCGTGTGATGCAGCCTGATGCCGCGCCTTTCTGAAAGACTATGGCCCTTTTTCATGGGAGGTGACATAGTCGGCCGACTCCCGGCACCTGTGGAATCTCAGGCCACAATCATGCTTGCCCAACAGTACGCGTCGATTAAACGCGACCTCGATGAGCGAGGTATCGTGTTCTCTTTTAGCGGATACTTGTCGGAAGGGATACTTTATTCCCTCGGACAAGCGTTGCGCGAGAAAATGGCGCTGGAGGAGGCCGACGGTCCCACCATCCGCCGCGTCTTCTCGGTCTTCGTTGAGCAGATGCAGAACATCATCCGCTATTCCGCGGAAAAGATACCGGGCAGTGCCGGCCGCGCGGTGGAGCTCAGCGCCGGCATGGTCACCATCGGGATGGAAGGCGGCAAGGTCTTCATCGTCTGCGGCAACACCGTGCGCAACAGTGAAGTTCCCCGCCTGAAGGAGCGGCTGGACCATCTGAAGAGCCTGGATCGCGACGGCATCAAGACCTACTACCGCGAACAGCTTCGGGAGGAGCCGGATGACGGCAGCCGCGGCGCGACTCTGGGGCTGATCGAGATCGCGCGGCGGGCCAGTGACCCCATCGACTATGATTTTGATGCGATGGACGCGGACCGCAGCTTCTTCTGCCTCAAGGTCCGCGTGTGAGCGGCCGAACCGAGCGATACGCCATGGACAGCCTGACCATCCCCGCCACCGGACGCACGCCGGGCGTCTTCTTCGATTTCACCGGCGGCCATTTACGCATGACCGGCGAGTCCTATCCCGACGACGTCGCTGGTTTCTTCGGTCCGGTGTTCGAAGCGTTGCGCGGCTTCCTCGACCGGCCGGACGGTGCCGCCATCCGCTTCGACATGGAGCTTCTCTATTTCAACAGCTCCAGCGCCAAGGCGCTGATGAACATCTTCCAGATGCTGGAGACGGTGGCCCGCGGCGGACGGGCGGTGACGGTGACCTGGTGCGTCGAGGAGAATGACGAGTCGATGCGCGAACTGGGCGAGGACTTCGCCGAGGATTTGCGGCATGTCGTCTTCCGGATGCGGGAGCTGCCCGCCGGCGGGGCCCCGTGACCTTCAACCTCTTCGCCGCGGAGGAGGAGGCGCTTGCCAGGGCCCGCACGCTGGAGAAGAGGCTGGGGGCGCTGGCGCCCGAATGCCTGCCGGAGTTCCGTGACCTGATCGCCGCCTTCGAACTCAGCACGCGGGAGCAGCAGCGACTCGTGCGGGTCAGCGACCGGCTGCAGGCCCAGTTGAGCGACGCCAATCACGAACTGGAGCGGCGGCGCAGCGAGGCGGAGGCGGCGCTGGACAGGCTGCGCGAGGCGCAGGAGGCGATGATCCGGTCGGAAAAGCTGGCTTCCCTCGGTGCGCTTGTCGCCGGTGTCGCCCACGAGATCAACACGCCGGTCGGCATAGCGGTTTCCTGTGCCTCGCATCTGGCCGACGCCACCCTGGCGATGCGCCGGCGGGCTGCCGACGGCGAACTGGGCAAGGCGGAATTCGCCCGCTATCTCGCCACTGCGACTGACACCACTGACCTGATCCTCGGCAATTGCGAACGGGCGGCGCAACTGATCGCCGGCTTCAAGCAGGTTGCGGTCGACCGTGCCAGCGCAGAGCGGCGCAGCGTCAATCTCGCCGCCTATATCCAAGACACGCTGGTCAGCTTGCAGCCGAAGCTGCGGCCATCGGGCCATGCGGTCGCGGTGAGCTGCCCGGCCGATCTGGAGCTGGACACCTATCCCGGCGTGCTGTCGCAGATTCTGTCGAATCTGGTGATGAATGCGCTGACCCATGCGTTCGCCGACGGACGGGCAGGGGACATGACGATCACGGTCGACTGCCCCGATCCCGCCACCGTCCGCCTCTGCTTCACCGACAATGGGCGCGGCATGATCGAAGAGCATCGCGCCAAGGTGTTCGAGCCCTTCTTCACCACCCGGCGTGGTCGCGGCGGCAGCGGCCTGGGGCTGCACATCGTCCATAATCTGGTGGTCGGTGCGCTGATGGGATCGATCACCGTGGACAGCGCGCCGGGTCGCGGCACCAGCTTCACCCTGCTGTTTCCCCGCCGGACTCCCGATCGAGAGACGCCGGGCCAGGGCTTCCCATGCCAGGGTTTGCCGGGCCAGGACTGACTTATGCCTGCGCGGCGCCCACCACCCGGATCGGTGCGGAGAAGACATAGCCGACCCCATGCACCGACTTGAGCGGGGCAGGTCCGCCGATGGCGCCCTCCACCTTGTGGCGCAGGCGCCCGACGACGGTGTCGATGGAGCGGTCTTCCGGGTTCCAGCGGCGGTTGTAGAGCGCCTGCGAGATCTGGTCGCGCGTCGCCGGCTTGCGGGCCTGGGCGGCCAGCAGGCTGGTCAGCTTCATCTCCATGCTGGTCAGGCTGATGCGGATACCGGCCGGGTTGGTCAGGCTCCATTCCGTGGGATCCAGCGACCAGCGCGCCTCGTCGGCCGTATCGCCGGCCTCGCCGCCTGCGGTCCCGCTGGTGGCTTGGCTCGCCGTTTCCGCGGCACGCTCACTCAGCCGGCGCAGCAGCGATTTCACCTGCGCTTCCAGTTCGCGAAGCTCGACCGGCTTCACCAGATAGGCGTCGGCGCCGATCTCCAGCCCGACCACGCGGTCGACGGTGGAACTGCGGGCGGTCACCATGATGATGCCGGCGCCATGCCCGTCGCGCAGTCGGGCCGCAATCTTGAACCCGTCCTCATCCGGCAGGTTCACGTCCAGGATGATGATGGCGGCGTTGCGGTTCCGCAGCAACCGGTCCAGTTCCGCCCCATCGCGCGCGCCGATCGCATCGAATCCGCAGTTCGACAGATACTCGACCATGTCGGACCGCAGGGAATTCTCATCTTCGACCACGACGATCGTCGGACCGGCCATGCCGTACTCTCCCCAGTCACCACTTCAGCGGGTGCAACATACCCTAGGATGCCTAAATTTTAAAACAAACTCGACAGGTCTTTACCTGTCTGCGATGCGTTGCCGTTACAACCTGTCACAAAAAATAGCATCTCTGTAACAGATTTGAGGGAGGGGGTCAGGAGTTTTACGCAGCGCGGCGGCTGGATCCAGCACTGGAACCGACGGCTGCGTCGGTCAGCCGCACGCGGAAGCCGAACAGGGTGATGTCGTCCCGCTGTTCGCGGCCGCCCTGGAACCGGTCCAGAGAGCTTTCCAGGTCGGACATCAGCCGGTCGAGCGGTCCGTCACCGCCCTGGCTCAGCAGCTCGCGTAGCCTGTTGCGCCCGAAACTGCGCCCATGCTCGCCGCCATTCTGGTCCACCAGCCCATCGGTGCCCAACACGAAGGTTTGGCCGGGGCGCAGGGTGATGCTGTGGTTGGTGAAGGGCGACTCGGCATCTTCGGGGGCCGGCTCGACCTTGATGGGGCGATAGCCCAGGCTGCGGCGGTCGCCGCGCAGTTCAGTCACCTCGCCGCCAGCCACGATCAGCAGCGGGACGCGGGCCCCGGCGAAGACCAGCCGTCCTTCGGCCGGACGGATGTGGCACAGGCCCAGGTCGAGACCGTTGTCGAAACAATCCGTCCTGCTGCGCGCCTTTCCCTCCTGGTGCAGGGCGGCACGGACCTTGCGGTCGACGGCGGACAGCACCGCCGCCGGATCTGCTGCTCCCATCTGGTCCAGCGCATTGTTCAGCATCGCGCTGGCGGTCATTGTCATAAAGGCGCCGGGCACGCCATGGCCGGTGCAGTCGGCCACCGCGATGACGAAGCCGTCCGCCACCTCACGGCAAACATAGAAATCGCCGCTGACCACGTCGCGCGGGCGCCACAGCACGAAATGCTCGGTCAGTCCGGCGGACAGCGCATCGGCCGATGGCAGGATGGCGGACTGGATCAGCTGGGCGTAGTTGATGCTGTCCATGATGGCGCGGTTGGTGGCGGCCAGCGCCTCCGTCCGTTCGCGGACCCGGCTTTCCAGGGTGCTGGTATGGTCCTGCACCGTGGCCGCCATCCGGTTGAAGCCGTCGGCCAACACGCCGATCTCGTCGTTCCGCCCGGCATCCATGCGGGCGCCATAGTCGCCGCGCGCCATGGCGCTGGCCAGCTGGGTCAGCCGCCGCAGCGGGCGCAGCACCATGCGGTTCAGCGTCAGCCCCAGCGCCACCATCGCCCCCAGCAGCGACAGCAGCAACAATCCGGCCACCGGCACCAGCGCGTTCAGCGTCGCCTGCCGCACCTCGGCCGTCGAATAGACGATGCGCAGATGCCCGACCGTCTGCACCCGTCCTTCGCGCCCATGCAGGACGATGGGGCGCTCGACCGTGATGCGGCCGGCGCCGTCCCCGACCTCTCCCGACGAGGTCCGTGCCAGCGGCTCCTCGCGGTCGGACTCGAAAACGGCGATGGAGCGGATGGACGGATCGCGGACGGTCAGCGCTTCGATCATGCGCTCGGCGCTGCGGTTGTCGAGTTCCCAAACCGGGCCGCTCAGCGCATCGGCCTGGGTGGCGGCGACCAACTCCGCCCGGTGCAGCAGATCCTGATGACGCTGCCCCTCGACGATCTGCTCGGACAGCAGCATTGCGGCGGCGCCGATGCTCGCCGTCGTCAGCAGGATGACGCCGGCCACCCGCGCCAGCAGGGAGGATCGCCGCCTCACGCGATGATTCCGCTGCGCCGCCACAAGGTTTCCAGCCGTCCGTCGGCCTCCAGCCGGTTCAGCAGCGCATCGAGCCAGCCGGCGGTGATCGCCCGGCCGCGCCGCGTCAGGATGGTGTGCTCGTAAATCTGGTCGGTGCGCTCCGACACCAGCACCTGCCGGGCCAGGTCCGGCTCACGTTGCAGGAAGCGGGTCAGGAAGGAGCGGGTGACGATGGCGAGGTCGGCCCGGCCGGCGGCGACGCTGCGGACATTGCCCTCATGCGTCACCGTGACGCGGGTGTGGTGGCGCTGCTCCAGCAGCTTTGGATCGGCCTCGAACCCGGCGAAGGCGTAGTGATAGCCCAGACGTCCGAGAATCGACTTGCCGCTCAGGTCGTCGAAGAAATGCTGATCGATCCCCGGCGCTGCCCTGGCGACGAACACCTCCGCATCGCGCAGGAAGGGCCGGGTGGCATCGACCGGACGATCCTGCCAGCCCCAATTGAGGCATTCGAAGGCGATCATGTCGAACCGCCCCTGTTCCAGATCGTCATAGCGCCGCTGCGGAGCGGTCCTCACCATCTCGAACCGGAATTCACCCTGGACGGCGTTGAACAGGTCCAGCAGGTCGCGCGTGACGCCGCCGCCCGTTTCGTCGACATAGGGCGGAAACTCATAGGCGCCGACACGGATGACGGTGGGGGTGGGGTGCGCCGCCGCCGGCCGCGACTCCAGGAAGGGAAGGGCGGAGAGGAGAGGCAGCGCGGTCTGCAAAACCCTGCGGCGGGATAGCGGCCCCGTCATCGCGCCCCTCTCCTGTAACCCCAATTCGCGTAAAGGTCAGTCTACTCCCGTATGCACCCATGCCGCAATGCGGGACATTTCCTTATTACGGGACATTTCCTTATTAAGAGAATCCGCATGAAACCTCCCCGGCCTCAGGCCGCCTCGGTGGCGCGCTCCTGCTCGCGGTCGGCCAGTTCGGCGATCTCGCCGCCGCTCAGGGTCTCACGCTCCAGCAGGGCCTGGGCGATGCCGTCCAGCGCGTCGCGGTTGGTGCGCAGCAGGCGGCGGGCATGCTCCATGCCTTCGTCGGTGAGGCGGCGGACCTCCTCGTCGATTCGCCATGCCGTCCGTTCCGACCGCGCGCCCGGTTCCGCCGCCGCATGGGCGACGAAGCCGATCTCCTCGCTCATGCCCCAGGCGGTGACCATGCGGCGGGCCAGATCGGTGGCGGCGCGGAAGTCGGCCTCGGCTCCGGTGGTGACGTGATCGGGTCCGAAGGCCATCTCTTCCGCCGCGCGGCCGGCCATGGCGACGGCGATGTCAGCCATCAGCTTGGCGCGCGAGACCGAGACGCGGTCGCCCTCCGGCAGCCGCACCACCATGCCCAGCGCGCCGCCGCGCGGGATGATGGTGGCCTTGTGGATCGGGTCGGCCTGCGGGCAGCGCAAGGACACCAGAGCGTGGCCGGCCTCATGCACCGCGATCAGCCGCCGTTCATGCGCTGTCAGAGCGAGGCTGCGGCGCTCTGCACCCATCAGCACGCGGTCCTTGGCGGCCTCGTAATCCGCCATGGTGACGACGACGCGGCCCTGGCGCGCTGCCGACAGCGCCGCCTCGTTGGTCAGGTTGGCGAGTTCCGCGCCGGAGAAGCCCGGCGTCCCGCGCGCCACCGTCCGCGCGCAGACGTCCGGGGCGAGAGTCAGGCGGCCGGCATGGACGCCCAGGATGGCCTCGCGCCCGGCGACATCGGGCAGGCTGACATGGATATGGCGGTCGAAGCGACCGGGGCGCAGCACGGCGGGGTCCAGCATTTCCGACCGGTTGGTGGCGGCGATCACCACCACCTCGCCACCCTCGACGATGCCGTCCATCTCCACCAGCAGCTGGTTCAGCGTCTGCTCGCGTTCGGAATGGCTGGTCGATTCGCCGCGCTTGCCGGCCAGCGCGTCGATCTCGTCGATGAACAGGATGCAGGGGGCATTGGCGCGGGCGGTCTTGAACAGGCTGCGCACGCGCGCCGCACCCAGACCGACGAACATCTCGACGAAGTCCGACCCCGACGCGGCGAAGAACGGCACGCCGGCCTCGCCCGCCGCCGCCTTGGCCAGCATGGTCTTGCCGGTGCCGGGCGGGCCGACCAGCAGGATGCCCTTCGGCACGCGGGCGCCGGCCATAGCGAAGCGGCGCGGGTCCTTCAGGAACTGCACCGTCTCGCGCAGTTCCTCCTTCGCCTCGTCGACGCCGGCCACGTCGGCGAACACCGTGCTGGTGTCCTCCGGCCGCACGCGGGTGGCGCGGCCCATGCCGAAGAACTGCCCGCCGCTCATCAGCAGCCCGCCGATCAGCAGAGCCACCACCACGAAGGGCGCGGCACGGTCGAGCACGCCCACCGTCTGCGCCATCAGCCCGCCGGGCCCCTCTTCGAAGGAGATGGCGACTGCGTGGGCGCGCATTTCCTTCAGCAGATCGTCGGTAACCGGCATGACCACGCGATAGCGGCTGCCATCGGCGGCGACCGCATGGCCGGTGCCGTTGGCGAAGGTGATGGAGCTGATCTCCCCGCGCCCGGCCTGCTCGATCAGCGCGCTATAGCTGGCCGGCCGCTCGTCCGCCCGCTGGTGGTGATCGTACCAGGCGGCGAAACCGAGCCACGCGGCGAGCAGGGCGGCCAGGACGGCAAGTGCGATCAACGGGCGTTTCGGCAGCGTGGGCATATCGGCTCCGCGAAGGAAAAAGGACTGGCTTTCGATCTATGCCATTGATGGAAGCATTGATGCTGGACGGCGGGCCGCCGCGGCAACCGATAAGGGCCCGCGTCCCTTCTTTGACACCGTAAGCGGTGCGTTTGCGGAATGGCTCCTTTCGGATTCCACGGAGATCTCAATCGGTTGCCGATAGGCCCCAGTTCGGACAGTATGGCATTCCAACCAAAGCGCACCGCCTGCCGAACCGCACCGCCAAAAAGATAAGGACCATACCGACATGGCCGAGGCCGCCGCGGCGCCCGCCCTTCAGCTGGAAGGCGTGACCTGCACCTTTCCCTCACCCGACGGCCGGGGACGTTCCTACACCGCCGTACAGGGCGCCAGCTTTACCGTCGCCGATGGGGAGTTCGTGTCGATCGTCGGCCCGACCGGCAGCGGCAAATCGACGATGCTGAACGTCGCCGCCGGTCTGCTGAAACCAAGCGAGGGCCGCGCGCTCACCTTCGGGCAGCCGGTGACCGGCATCAATCCCAAGGCCGGCTACATGTTCCAGGCCGAGGCGCTGATGCCCTGGAAGTCGGCGCTCGACAATGTCGCCGCCGGCCTGGAGTTCCGCGGGGTTTCAAAGTCCGAGGCGCGGGAGCGCGCCCGGCCCTGGCTGTCCCGTGTCGGGCTGGAGGGGTTCGGCGACCGCTTCCCGCACCAGCTGTCGGGCGGCATGCGCAAGCGCGTGGCGTTGGCCCAGACGCTGATCGTCGATCCGAAGATCATCCTGATGGACGAGCCCTTCTCGGCGCTCGACGTCCAGACCCGCCAGATGATGGAGAACGAGCTTCTCGACCTGTGGGCGGCGGACCGCAAGTCGGTGGTCTTCATCACCCACGACCTGGAGGAGGCCATCGCCATGTCAGACCGGGTTCTGGTTCTGTCCGCCGGGCCGGGGTCGCGGCTGATCGGCGAATACCGCATTGACCTGGACCGCCCGCGCGACGTGGCGGAAATCCGCATGACTCCGCGTTTCCTCGCCCTGCACCAGGAGATCTGGGCGCAGCTGCGCGACGAGGTGCTGAAGGGCTACGCCCAGACCAAGCTGCGGTGACGACATCATGAGATCCCACGCCAAACGCCTGCCCAGCCGTCCGGTCATCCTGCTGCTTCAGCTGGGCGTCCTGATCGCCTTCTTCCTGATCTGGCACGTCCTGACCGACACCAAGATCCTCAGTCCCTTCTTCTTCGGCACGCCGGGGGCGGTGCTGGCCCGCACCTGGGCCGATTTCGCATCGGGCGTCATCTGGTATCACCTGGGCATCACGCTGCTGGAGACCGCGCTGGCCTTCATCATCGGTACGGTGGCGGGCATCGCCTTCGGCTTCTGGTTCGCCCGCGCGCCGTTGGTCTCCATCGTCTTCGACCCCTACATCAAGGCGGTCAACGCGCTGCCCCGCGTGGTGCTGGCACCGATCTTCGCGCTGTGGCTCGGGCTCGGCATCTGGTCGAAGGTGGCGCTGGGGGTGACGCTGGTCTTCTTCATCGTCTTCTTCAATGTCTATCAGGGCGTGAAGGAGGTCAGCCCGGTGGTGCTGGCCAATGCCCGCATGCTGGGCGCCAGCTCCCGCGACCTGTTCCGGCATGTCTATCTGCCCTCGGCCCTGTCCTGGGTCTTCTCCTCGCTGCACACCGCCGTCGGCTTCGCCATGGTCGGCGCGGTGGTGGGCGAATATCTGGGTTCCGCCGCCGGGCTGGGCTACCGCATCCATCAGGCGGAGGGCGTGTTCGACACCGTCGGCGTCTTCTCCGGCATGCTGGTGCTGACGATCTTCGTCGTCCTGATCGACACCGGCGTCACCATGATCGAGAAGCGGCTTCTGCACTGGCGCCCGCAGGACAACCACGGCGGGCAGCACTGAGATCCAAAAGGGAGGAAACCAATGAAATTCAAATCGCTGATCGCGGCCGCCGCGGTCGTCATGACCCTCGGATCGGCCGGGCTGGCCGCGGCGCAGGACAAGCTTGAGAAGACCGACATCAAGATCGCGGTCGGCGGCAAGCCGCTGCTCTACTATCTTCCGCTGACGCTGGCCGAACGGCTCGGCTACTTCAAGGATGCCGGACTGAACGTTGAGATCAGCGACTTCGGCGGCGGCGCCAAGAGCCTGCAGGCCCTGGTCGGCGGCTCGGCCGACGTGGTGACCGGCGCCTACGACCACACCATCCAAATGCAGGCCAAGGGCCAGCCCATCGTCGCGGTGACGCAGCTCGGCCGCTATCCCGGCATCGTGCTGGCCGCTGTCAACAAGGCCGGCACCGTCAAGTCGGTGAAGGATCTGAAGGGCAAGAAGGTCGGCGTGACCGCCCCCGGCTCCTCCACCAACTTCATGCTGAACTATGTTCTGACCTCTCTGGGCATGAAGCCGGACGACGTGTCGGTCATCGGCGTCGGCGGCGGCCCCAGCGCCATCGCCGCGATCAAGCGCGGGGAAATCGACGCCATCGTCAACCTCGACCCGGTCATCAGCCAGGCCGAGGCCGACGGCGACATCACCGTACTGGCCGACACCCGGACGGCCAAGGGCACCATGGAGGTTTATGGTGGTCCCTATCCCGCCGCCGTGCTCTACACCAAGCCGGACTTCGTGAAGGAGAATCCGAAGACCACCCAGGCGCTGGCCGACGTCTTCGCCCGCACCCTGCTGTGGCTGAACAAGGCCAGCACCGAGGATGTGCTGAAGGTGCTGCCGCCGGAGTATTTCCTCGGCAACAAGGACCTCTACGCCAAGGCCTTCGAACATTCCAAGCCGACCTATTCGCCCGACGGCCGCTTCACCCAGGACGGTGCCGAAGCCGCGCTGAAGGTGCTGAAGGCCTTCGACCCGGCGGTGGCGTCCGCCAACATCGACCTGTCCAAGACCTACACCAACCAGTTCGTCGAGGACGCGCTGAAGCGCCTGCAGAAGTGAGCCTTCCGGCCGCTTCGGAATACCCATAGAAAAAATGCGGGCGCGGCAGAATGTCGCGCCCTTTTTCATGCTGCACCGCCGTTAGACTGGACGAAATCGGTCCTGATTGCTCCCCGGATCAGGATCCCTCATCCAGCAGCGGAGTGCCCCATGGCCGAAGTGATTTTCTACGGAATGGCCGGTTGCCCGGCGAACGCCAAGCAGAAGCAGCAACTGACCGCCGCCGGCCACACGTTGGTCGAACGCGACCTCGCCACCGCCGATCTGACCGCCGCCGGTCTCCGCGCCTTCTTCGGCGACAAGGAGGTCGACGCCTGGTTCAACCGCCGCGCCGCTGCGGTGAAGTCCGGCGCAGTCGATCCCGCCGCCCTCGACGAACCCACGGCGCTGGCCGCGATGCTGGCCGACCGCGACCTGATCCGCCGTCCGTTGATCCAGGTCGGCGACCGCCGCGAGGCCGGCTTCGATCCCACCACGCTGCATGCCTGGATCGGCCTGACCTCCGGCGAGAGCTGCGACGACAAGCATGCCCGCGGCCAGTGCGACCACGGCCACCAGCACTTCGTCAAGGCGCCGGCGGCCTGAGGCCTCTCACTCCGGCGGCACTTCGCGCGGCTTGCGGTCCTCGCCGATGGCAACGTAGGTGAACACGCCCTCCGTCACCTTGATCGGGTCGGAACCGGAGCGTTCGCGCCGCACCCAGGTTTCGATGCGGACGCGCAGCGAGGTGCGGCCGACCTTCTCGATGCGGGCGAAGCAGCTGACCTCGTCGCCGACGAAGACCGGCTTGTGGAAGGTCATCGCCTCGATCCCGACGGTGGCGACGCGGCCATGGCTGCGCCGCACCGCCACCGTCCCGCCGGCCAGATCCATCTGTGCCAGCAGCCAGCCGCCGAAGATGTCGCCGTTCGGGTTGGTGTCCGCCGGCATCGCGATGGCCCGCAGGGCAGGGCCATTGTCGAAGTCGTAAGTGTCCGCTGCGCTCATGCTTCCTCCGGCGTCACGAAAAATTCCTGCCCCAAAGCCTGTGGCACCGCACTATAAACGGCCCAGGACGCGCTTGCGCACCCCTGACGAAATTCCTATCATCCCGTCATGAGCGATCTTTTCGAGAACACGGCCCCCAAGGCCGACAGCTATTCCGCCCAGGACATCGAAGTTCTGGAGGGGCTGGAGCCTGTCCGGCGCCGGCCGGGCATGTATATCGGCGGCACCGATGACCGTGCGCTGCACCATCTGGTGGCCGAGGTCCTGGACAACGCCATGGACGAGGCGGTGGCTGGTCATGCCAGCCGGATCGACCTGGAGCTGGCCGCCGACGGCACGGTGATGGTCCGCGACAACGGACGCGGCATCCCCATCGACGACCACCCGAAATATCCGGGCAAGTCGGCGCTGGAGGTCATCATGACCACGCTGCATTCCGGCGGCAAATTCTCCAACAAGGTCTACCAGACCTCGGGCGGCCTGCACGGCGTCGGCCTGTCGGTGGTGAACGCCCTGTCGGACCGGCTGACCGTCGAAATCGCCCGCGAAAAGCAGCTCTACGTCCAGGAGTACAGCCGCGGCCTGCCGCAGGGGCCGCTGGCCCACCGTGGCAACGTCAACCGGCGTGGCACCACCATCCGCTTCCACGCTGACCCGGAAATCTTCGGCGAGACCGCTCATTTCGAGCCGCATCGACTGTACCGGCTGGCGCGCTCCAAGGCCTACCTTTACCGCGGCGTGGAAATTCGCTGGAGCTGCGATCCGACCCTGCTGTCGGTCGACGCCACCACCCCCGCGTCGGAGACCCTGCATTTCCCCGGCGGGCTTCAGGATTACCTGAATGCCGCGTTGAAGGACCGCAAGACGCTGACGCGCTTGCCCTTCGCCGGCGCGCTCGACTTCCCCAACGGCCAGGGCCGGGTGGAGTGGGCGGTGGCGTGGCCCGACGACGACGAGGGCTTCTCGCACACTTACTGCAACACCGTGCCGACCCCGCAGGGCGGCACGCACGAGGCTGGCCTCCGCACCGCGCTGACCCGCGGCCTGAAGGCCTATGGCGAGCTGACGAACAACAAGCGCGCCGGGCAGGTCACCGCCGACGACGTGATGGGCGACGCCTGCGTCCTGCTGTCGGTCTTCATCCGCGAACCGCATTTCCAGGGCCAGACCAAGGAAAAGCTGGTGACGGCGGAGGCGCAGCGCCTCGTCGAGACCGCGGTGAAGGACCATTTCGACCATTGGCTGTCCGGCGACCCGCAGAGCGCCAACGGCCTGCTCGAACGCCTGATCGAGAAGGCCGAGGAACGGGCGCGCCGCAAGCAGTCCAAGGAAATGACGCGCAAGTCGGCCACCCGCCGCCTGCGCCTGCCCGGCAAGCTGGCCGACTGCTCGCGCAACTCTCCCGAAGGCACCGAGCTTTTCCTGGTGGAGGGCGATTCGGCCGGCGGTTCCGCCAAGCAGGCCCGCCAGCGCGAGACCCAGGCCATCCTGCCGCTGCGCGGCAAGATCCTGAACGTCGCCAGCGCCTCGGTCGACAAGATGAAGGCCAACCAGGAGCTGAACGACCTGACCCAGGCGCTGGGCTGCGGCGTCGGCAAGGACTTCTCGACCGACAAGCTGCGCTACGAGCGGGTCATCATCATGACCGACGCCGACGTCGACGGCGCCCACATCGCCTCGCTGCTGATGACCTTCTTCTACCGCGAGATGCCGGGCCTGATCCAGGAGGGCCACCTCTACCTCGCCCTGCCGCCGCTCTACCGCCTCAGCCACGGCAACAAGCAGGTCTACGCCCGCGACGACGCCCACAAGGACGAGCTGCTGTCGAAGATGTTCAAGGGCAAGAAGCCCGACATCAGCCGCTTCAAGGGCCTGGGCGAGATGATGCCGGCCCAGCTGCGCGACACGACGATGGACCCGTCCAAGCGTTCGCTCCTGCGCGTGGTCGTCCCCAACGCCGCCGATCCGGAGGAAAAGCCGGAATGCGAGCGCACGCGGTCGCTGGTGGAGGACCTGATGGGCAAGCGGCCGGAACTGCGCTTCAAATTCATCCAGGACAACGCGAAGTTCGTGAAGGCCGACGACATCGACGTGTGACAGGGGTCGCCCGGCGGCAGCAACGGTGCCGCCGGGCTTTAGGGCAAGTGTTGATGCCGGACAGCGGCGACGAGGCCGATCCTGGACCGTATGTGCCCTGATCCTAGTGGAGGAACCCACAGGAATTTCGCTGTTTTGGGGAAGGTTCCGCCTAGTCTATCATTCGGGTAAGCGCCGTTCCGGGAGATTGTCTCGCGGACCATGGCCCGTTCCACAGGAAACCCATGCCCCCATTGGCCTATCCCGGCGCCGACATTCCGGCCGATGACATCCCGCCCCAGATGGCCGCCGACCCGTTGTCGACGTTGACCCCATTCGTCACCGACCTCTTCGTTCCCCGGTACCAGCCCTGCGAGGTTGGACGCTGGCGGTTGCAGGTGGCGCCGATTCTGCTCAGTGCCGGTTATTGGAGTCCGGCGCTGTTGACGACCGGTACCGGCGCCCTGCTGCGGCGCGAGGCCGACGGCGAGTATCGCTGCTGGATGTCGATGACGCCGATGGAGATCGAAAGCCAGGAGATCGGCGTCCGTGCCGCCGCCGGCCACACGGTGGTGATGGGCATGGGCATGGGCTGGGCGGCGGTGAACGCGGCTCTGCGGCCGGAGGTGACGCGGGTCACGGTGGTCGAACTGGACCCGGACGTGATCGAGGTCAACCGCAGCGTCGGCCTGTTTGACCAGCTCCCGGCGGAGGCGGTGGCCAAGATTTCCCTCGTCAACGCGGACGCGCTGGAATACCGCACCGACGAGCCGGTGGACACGCTGATGACCGACATCTGGCTGCCGATCAACGGTGACGAGCGGATGGAGCAGTCCCGGATCATGGCGCGCAACACCGGCGCACGGCGGGTCTATGTCTGGGGCCAGGAACTCGTCATCGCCCGCCGTGCCCGCGCGCTCGGGTTGGACCTGACGGACGCGACGGTGGCGCGGATCGTCGCGGAATTCGATCTTCCGCTGATCGGGCCGGAGCTTCCCGACTATCCGTCCCTGATCGGCCGCGCCGCGGACAAATGGCTGAAGGACGTGTGACGCTCAGGTCACGCACCGGGCCGATTCTCTCGTCCGGCGCGGCGCCGCTCCCCATATCGGGGGCAGCGACATCAACGGACGATCACATCATGCGCATGCTCCCGCTGTTCGCCGCCCTTCTGCTGGGCGCCTCGACTCTCGCCGCCTGCTCCAACGAGCGGGTGGTGGCGAGCGAGCCGGCCCCGGCCTACACCCGCAGCGAGGTCGCCTACGCGGCGGGGAACCGAGACCTGCGGGTGGTGCTGCACGGTGACCCCTTCGGTCTGCCGCCGGAGCGCTTCGCGGAGAAGGTGCTGCCCCACATGCAGAACCGCGTGATGGGCGTGAAGACCACGCTCACCACCACGCCCAACGGCACGGCGCGGCGTGACTACAAGGTGGTGCTGGCCTTCAACGTGGCGGAAAACACGCTGAACTCGGAACTTTGCACGAACGGCCCGATCCGGACCTCTCCGCCGGGCGGGGCCATCGTCGTGCAGGGGGCGTTCTGCCGGTCGGGTGCGGCGCTGACCTCCGCCACCGGCTGGCTCGACCGGCCGCAGGGGCCGGACGATCCGGATTTCCGCAGCCTCATCAGCGACATGACCTTCTCGCTGTTCCCCAGCCCGCGGGCGGACCTGTTCTGCAACGGTTCCGACTGCTGAACCGCCTCAGTCCCGCAGCAGCCAGTCACGCATCAGGGCGGTGACCGCCTGCGGCTGTTCCATCGCCGACAGGTGGCCGCAATCTTCGATCAGCACCAGCCGGGCGCCGGGGATGGCGTCGGCCATCTCCTCATGCAGGGCCGGCGGCGTCAGGATGTCCTGGCGTCCGCAGATCACCAGGGTCGGGCAGTGGATGGCGGCCAGTCCCGGCCGGCTGTCCACCCGGTTGATGATCGCCTCCTGCTCGCGCGCATAGCCGTCGACGCCGACGCGCTCCATCTGCGCCAGGACGGAGCGGACGAACCCGTCGTCCGCCAAACGGTCCGGGTGGATCAGGCGGGGCAGGGCGGCGCGGATCACCTGCCCATAGCGACCCTGACGCGCGAGCGCCACCGCCTCCCGCCGGGTCGCCGTCGCCTCCGCCGTGTCGGGGCGGGCGTTGGTGTCGAGCAGGGCCAGCTTCTCCACCCGTTCCGGCGCGCGGCGCAGGATCTCCAGCGCGACATAACCGCCCATCGACAGGCCGGCGACGGCGAAGCGCTCCGGCGCCTGGGCCAGCACCTTGTCGGCCATCGCTGCGATGCTGGGGCAATCGGCAAGTTCGACCACCTGCGGGGCGGCGATGTCGCCGAGATGCCGGACCTGATGGTCCCACAGCGCCGCGTCCAGCGGCATGCCGGGCAGCAGGATCAGGGCAGGGCGGCCGGTAGAATTAGCGGACATGCGGCTTCTCCTGAACTCACTTCACCAGCGCGCTGACGACCTTGAAGACCGGCGTGCCGGCCCGTTCCATCCACTCGAACAGCACCATCTCGGTGGTGACGATGGTCACCCCGGCGGCGCGCATCCGCTCCAGCGCCATGGCGTGGTTGGCGGGGGTGCGCGACGATGCCGCGTCGGCCACCAGGTAGACCGCATGGCCCTGCTGGCGCAGCCCCAACGCGGTCTGCATCACGCAGACATGCGCCTCCGTCCCGCACAGCACGATCTGCGGGCGGTTCAACGCCTCGATCGCCGCATTGAAGGCCGGCTCGCCGGTGCTGCCGAAGGTGATCTTCTCTATCACCGGCGTGCCTTCCGGCAGATGGACGCGCACCGCCTCCACCGTCGGTCCCAGGCCGCGCGGATATTGCTCGGTCACCAGCACCGGCACCGACAGGGCCGCCGCCCCTTTCAGCAGCATCGCGGCGTTGCGGACGACGCGCTCGGAGTCGTGGATGGCCGGCAGCAGCCGTTCCTGAACATCCACCACCACCAGCACCGATTCCTGGGCACGAAGAATCATCAAATGCTCTCGACCGTTCCATTTGCAGCGGACAGCCCCTGACCGGGGCGCCGGCAAGCGCCGCGACTCGCGGTACTGCCGGACGACAGCCTAGCGCAGGGCGCCGATTTCGCCAACGCGGCGTGTTTTCGCGCCGATTTTCGGTTTCGGAACATCGGATCTATTGACATGCGGCTTTGACTTCCTATTCTTCGGCCTCATCCAGGCATCGGGCGTCGAACGCTCGATTTCCGCACTCCAGAACAGAAACAGGTTGGATGCTTTTTTCGGAACTTGGGCTTGGCCCTGACGTCCTGCGCGCCATCGAGGACAAGGGTTACACCCAACCGACGCCCATTCAGGAACAGGCAATTCCCTGTGTCCTGCAACGCCGCGACGTGCTGGGCTGCGCGCAGACGGGCACCGGCAAAACGGCGAGCTTCACCTTGCCCATGATCGACATCCTGGCGTCGGGCCGTGCCCGTGCGCGGATGCCGCGGTCTCTGATCCTGGAGCCGACGCGCGAGCTGGCAGCCCAGGTGTCGGAAAGCTTCGAGACCTACGGCAAGTACCACAAGCTCAGCATGGCGCTGCTGATCGGCGGCGAGACCTTCACCGAGCAGGTGAAGAAGCTCGATCGCGGCGTGGATGTGCTGATCGCGACTCCGGGTCGTCTCATCGACCTGTTCGAGCGCGGCAACATCATGCTGAACGACATCAAGGTCTTCGTCATCGACGAAGCCGACCGCATGCTCGACATGGGCTTCATCCCGGATATCGAGCGCATCGTCAGCAAACTGCCGAAGAACCGTCAGACCCTGTTCTTCTCGGCGACGATGCCGCCGGAAATTCGCCGTCTGGCCGACGCCTTCCTGACCCAGCCGCTTGAGATCAGCGTCGCTCCGCCCGCCTCGCCGGCGGAGACGGTTACCCAGGCGCTGGCTCTGGTTCACGAGATGGATAAGCGCAAGGCGCTGCGCCATCTGCTGCAGACCGAGGACGTCAAGAACGCCTTCATCTTCTGCAACCGCAAGCGCGACATCGCCGTCCTGCAGAAGTCGCTGGAACGCCACGGCTTCAATGTCGGCGCGCTGCACGGCGACATGGTGCAGTCCAAGCGCACCGAGACGCTGGAGCGGTTCAAGCAGGGCGAGATCACGCTGCTGGTCTGCTCCGACGTCGCCGCCCGCGGCATCGACGTACAGGGCCTCAGCCACGTCTTCAATTTCGACGTGCCGCTGACTCCCGACGACTATGTCCACCGGATCGGCCGCACCGGCCGCGCTGGCAAGCAGGGCCGGGCCTTCATGCTGGCCACGCCGGACGACACGAAACTCGTCGGCGCAATCACGCGCCTCATCAAGCGGGAGATTCCCATGATCGCCATCGACGGCCTGGAGACGGCCGAGTTCGGCGAGGAAGACGGCAGCTCCCGCGGTCGTGGCCGTGGTCGTGGCGGTCGTGGTGCCAAGCCGGAAGCCCGTTCGGAAGGCCGTCCGCCCCGCGGCGGCCGTGAAGAGCGCGCCCCGCGTGAGGAGGCCGCCGCCCCCCGCGAGGAGCGTCCGGCTCGTGAAGAGCGTCCCGTGCGCGAAGACCGTCCGGTTCGCGAGGAGCGCCAGCCCCGCGAATCGCTGGCCGCCGCCGAATCCCGCCGCAGCAACGAGCCGCGCCGCGACCGTGATCGCGGTGATCGCCGCCGCCGCCGCGACGACGATGACGACGACGTGCCGGTGATCGGCTTCGGCGATCACATGCCGGCCTTCATGCTGCGCTCGGCCCGCCCGCGCCCGTCCAGCGAAGCCTCGACCGAACCGACGCAGGAGGGCTGAGCCCGTGCAGACCATCTTCGTCATGGTCAAATGCGATCTCGGTCGCGCCTATGAAGTCGCCGATCAGGCCGTGCAGCTGATCGAACAGGTGTCGGAGGTGCATTCCATCTCCGGCCAGTATGATCTGCTGATGAAGTGCTACCTGAAGCAGGACGACGACATCGGCCGTTTCGTGACGGAGCATGTTCAGACGCTTCCCGGCGTCCGCGATACCTTCACGCTGATTGCGTACAAGGCGTTTGCATAAAGCCAGGGTGGCTTCGAATGACAAAAGGCCGGGCGCAGAGCCCGGCCTTTTTCTTTTCACGACGCCCGCCTACCTGCCCGGACCGCAACCCGGCCCCACCCCCGGATCGCCGGCAAAGCTGCCGTCGTCCACCTGCTTGTCCGCGCCGTAATCCGGGTTGATCCCCGCCGCCAGTGCCGCCAGCCGGTGGGCCGTCGCCACATGCGCTTCGCGCTCGACCGCGCGGTAATGGTCGATCACCTCTTCGCCGAACGGGGTCAGCACCGTGCCGCCGCCATGCTTGCCGCCGACCGCTGCGCTCACCACCGGCTCACGGAAGATGCGGTTCAGGTCGTCCACCAGCAGCCACGCCCGGCGGTAGGACATGCCGAGCGCCCGTCCGGCGGCGGAGATGGAGCCGGTGTCGCGGATCCGCTCCAGCAGCGCGATCTTGCCGGGACCGATCGAGCCGCCGGTCTCGAAATCGATGCGGATCCGCATGCGGGGCATGGCTGCCGGCTCCCCGGTCAGCGCTCGGCCGTTTCCAGCCCGTCGCCGCTCCAGGCGCCGGTCCGGAAGAAGCCGTCTATCCGCTCGCACCAGGGGGCGATGTCCAACCCGTTCGCCTGCAGCCAATCGCGGTTGAAGTAGGTCCCCATATAGCGCTCGCCGGGATCGCAGATCAGCGTGGCGACGCTGCCTTGCCGGCCCTCGCGCATCATTTCGGCGATCAGCTCGATGGCGCCCACCAGATTGGTGCCGGTGGAGCCGCCGCAGGCGCGGCCCAGTCGCTCGCGCAGGACCCAGACGGCGGCGATGCTGGCGGCGTCTGGCACGCGGATCATCCGGTCGATCACCGTCGGCTGGAAGGACGGCTCCACCGTCGGCCGCCCGATGCCCTCGATGCCGGACCCCCGCCCGACTTCGGCCTTCGGGTCGTTGTCGCGGAACCCGGCGAAGAAGGCCGAATGTTCCGGATCGGCGACGCACACCCGGGTCGGCAGCCGGCGATAGCGCACATAGCGCCCGAAGGTGGCGGAGGTGCCGCCGGTGCCGGCGCCGCAGACGATCCAGTCCGGCACCGGATGCGGTTCCTGCGCCAGCTGTTCGAAGATCGACTGGGCGATGTTGTTGTTGCCGCGCCAGTCGGTGGCGCGCTCGGCATAGGTGAACTGGTCCATGAAATGGCCGTCGCAATCTCGGGCCAGCCGCTGGGCCTCGGCGCAGACTTCCGACGCGCGCTCCACCATGTGGCAGCGGCCGCCATAGAACTCGATCTGCGCGATCTTGGCCGGCGATGTGTTGCGCGGCACCACGGCGACGAAAGGCAGCTCCAGCAGCTGCGCGAAATAGGCCTCCGACACCGCCGTCGATCCCGACGACGCCTCGATCACCGTCGTGCCCTCCCGCACCCAGCCATTGCATATGGCATAGAGGAACAGCGACCGTGCCAGCCGGTGCTTCAGGCTGCCGGTGGGGTGGGTCGATTCGTCCTTCAAGTACAGCGTGATCCCCTGCGCCGCCGGGATCGGCAGTCGGAGCAGGTGGGTGTCGGCGGAGCGGTTCACGTCCGCCTCGAGTCGGCGCAGAGCCTCGTCGAGCCAGCCCCGGCGGGCAGCGTTGGGGATGTTCTGGGCGGGGGAGGGGGCGGTCATGGGGTCCTGTCCGACAATTGCTGGCCCCATCCATAGCGCGGAATTTTACCGAATGCATCCGGTAGAATACCCTCCCCACTGCAACAGACGGTCAGCCCTGGCGGATGCGGGCGACGAAGGCCGACACTTCGCCCAGCATGCGGTCGGCGCGCTCACCCACCGCGCGGGCCGCGGCGGCGACCTCGGCGGAGGCCTGGCCGGTGGCGGTGGCGTGGCTGCACACCAGGGTCAGGCTGTCGGACACCGAGCTGACGCCCTGCGCCGCCTCGTTGACGTTCCGGCTGATGTCGCGGGTCGCCGCACCCTGCTCCTCGATGGCGGCGGAGATGCTGGAGGCGACGCTGTTCACCGTCTCGATGGCGCCGCCGACCCCGCGCATCGCCTCGACCACCGACGAGGTGGCGTCGGTCATGGCGGCGATCTGCGCCTGCACGTCGTCGGTGGCCTTGGCGGTCTGGTTGGCGAGGTTCTTCACCTCGCTGGCGACCACGGCGAAGCCCTTCCCCGCCTCGCCGGCGCGGGCGGCCTCGATGGTCGCGTTCAGCGCCAGCAGGTTGGTCTGCTCGGCAATGGAGCGGATCAGATCGACAACCTCCACGGTGCGCCGGGCGACGCTGTCCAGCTGTTCGATCAGGGCATAGGTGCGGCGCACATCCTCCACCGCGCGGGCCGAGCCGGTGGTCGACTCCGCAATCTGCTGGGCGATCTCGCGGATGGAGGCGGCCAGCTCCTCGGTGGCGCCAGCCACCGCCTGGACATTGCCGGAGGTCGTTCCCGCGGCGCGGGCAGCGCCGTCCATCAGCCGGGTGGTCTGTTCCGCCCCACTGCTCATGGCGCCCGATGTGTGGGTCAGCTGACCCGCCGATTCGGCGACCGAATGGACCAGCGCGCCGACCGTGCTTTCGAACTCGTCGGCCAGCCGCTTCATGGTGGCGCGGCGGGCCTCCTCGGCTTCCCGTTCCAGCGCGGCATGGCGGCGGCGCAGATCCTCCGCCTCGATGGCGCTGAGACGCAGGGTCTCCACCGAGCGGGCCAGCGCCCCCACCTCGTCGGCGCGGTCGGTGCCGGCGACCTGGGCGGCGAGATCGCCCTTGGCGATCCGGCCGGTGGCTGCGGCGATGCCGTCCAGCCCCTTGCCGATGCGCGACACCAGCCGGAAGCCGAACAGCCCCAGCACCAGCGCCGCCGCCAGCGTCACCGCCAGCGTCTCGATCAGCGTGCTGCGGAAAGCGGCGTCGACGTCGTCGATGTAGACCCCGGTGCCGATCATCCAGCCCCACGGTTCATAGATCGCGGCATAGGCCAGCTTCGGAAACGGTTCGGTGCCGCCGGCCTTGGGGAAGTTGTAGATCAGCGTGCCGTCGCCGCTGCGCGCCGAGTCGATCAGCCCGCGGATCACCAGCACGCCGTTGCTGTCCTTGAAATCGGCCAGCTTGCGGGTGCCTTCCAGGTCGGGACGGACGCCGTGGAACACGTTGGTGCCGTCGAACTCGTACCCGAACATGTATTCGTTGCCGAAGAAGCGCAGGGCCCGCAGCGCAGCCTTCGCGCGGGTCTGCGCCTCTTCCCGGCTGAACTCGCCCTTGGCGACGCGCGCGTCATAGGACTTCATGATCGACAGCGAGGTCTGCACCACCGCCTCGATGGATTTGCGGTATCCCTCGACCATCGTCTCGCGCTTCGACGTCGCGGACCAGATGCCGGCCACCAGGATGGTGGCGAGGAACAGCCCCTGAAGGATCAGGAGCTTCGCCTTGATGCTGTTGAGTTTGGTGAACATTGCCCAGCCCCACACGATGCGCGCGTCACCACGGCCGCCGCCTGCAGGCACGGCATAGTGCGCTTCGCTAATTGATAGAACTCTAATGCGAAGTGTGACACATACTTGAGTACTTCGCGACTGCGCAATCTCTAACGCGGGCCTAGGAATAATCCGAATGGACAGGCGGCCGGTTGTGACCATCGCCAGCCTCCGGATTACACCGGATGGCGAAGTCTGGCAGGATGCGGCGCCATGACGCTGATCGCTTATCCGCTCTCGGGCGTGCTGCCCGACATCCGCCCGGCCCGCCCGACCCGCGACTGGATCGACGCTCTGCCGGAGCAGTACGGCTATCGCTGTTTGCCGCTCAACATCGCCAGCATGCATGGGTGGGAGGTCTGCTGTCCCGTGCGGGTGACGGCGGTGTGGGACGGCGGCACCGGGCTGGAGGCCATCACCGTCACAGCGGAGGAGCAGCATCCCCTGCTTCCTGCCAGCCATTTCGGCAGCGGCGTGCTGACCTTTCACGTCGCGGCGCTGTTCCGCACGCCGCCGGACGTCAACCTGATGGTGACCGGCCCGCTGAACCACCCGAAGCACGGCATCATGGGCCTGTCGGGCATCATCGAGACCGACTGGTCACCCTATCCCTTCACCATGAACTGGAAATTCACCGCGCCCGGCGTGCCGGTCACCTGGGAGAAGGGCGAACCCTTCGCCCATCTGATGCCGATCCAGCGCGGTCTGGTCGAAAGCCTGACGCCGGAGGTCCGCGACCTCGACAGCGATCCGGAGACGGCGGCGCAGTACCGGGCCTGGGCGGCCTCGCGCAGCCAGTTCAACAGCGACCTGCAGACGCCGGGCAGCGCCGCCGCGCAGGAACGCTGGCAAAAGGGCTATTACCGCGGCAAACAGCCGGACGGCAGTGACGGCCCGCCCGGCCATGAGATCAAGATCCGGGCGAAACCGTTTACGGACAAGTAGTTACAGCGTGTCCTGAATGCTGCGCACGAACTCCGGCAGGCCGACCTGACGGCGGCGGCGCAGCCGTTCGGCACGCAGGATCGACTCGACCGCGTTGATGCTCTCGTTCACGTCGCTGTTGACGATGACGTAGTCGTATTCCGGCCAGTGGCTGATCTCGTTGGACGCCTTCGCCATGCGGTTGGCGATGACCTCCTCCGAATCCTGGCCACGGCCACGCAGGCGGCGTTCCAGTTCGCTGACCGACGGCGGCAGGACGAAGACGCTGACCAGATCGTCGCGGGCGTTCTGCGCCAGCTGCTGCGCACCCTGCCAGTCGATGGCGAACAGCACGTCGCGCCCGGCGCCCAGCGCATCCTCCACCGCCACCCGCGGTGTGCCATAGCAGTTGCCGAAGACGCGGGCATGCTCCAGCAGGTCGCCGGTCTCCGCCATATGGTCGAAGCGCTGCTGGTCGATGAAGTAGTAGTCCAGCCCTTCGGCCTCGCCGGGGCGCATCGGGCGGGTCGTCACCGACACCGACATGGTGATGCCGGCATCACGCTCCAGCAGGCCGCGGGCGATGGTGGTCTTGCCGGCGCCCGACGGGGACGACAGCACCAGCATCAGGCCGCGCCGGTGGATCAGGGAGGTGTTGGTCGCAGCCATGGCGCTCACTCGCTGTTGCCAGTTATTCGATGTTCTGAACCTGCTCGCGAAGCTGCTCGATCGAGGCTTTCAGCGACAGGCCGATGCGGGTCAGTTCGACGTCCGCCGATTTGGAGCAGAGCGTGTTGGCCTCGCGGTTGAATTCCTGGCACAGGAAGTCGAACCGGCGGCCGATGGCCCCGCCTTCCGCCATCAGGTCGCGCGCGGCCTGGATGTGGGCACGCAGGCGGTCCAACTCCTCGCGCACGTCGGCCTTGCCGATCAGGATCGCCGCCTCCTGTGCCAGCCGGTCTTCCGACAGGGCGGGGAAGGAGCCGAGGATCGCGGCGACCTGGGCGCGCAGCTTCTCGCGCAGCGCCTCCGGCTGGGTGGAGGCGCAGGCCGATGCTGCCTCGACCAGCCGGGCGATCTCGTCGAGATGGCCGTTCAGCACCTCGGCGATTCGCGCGCCCTCGGCGAGGCGGTTGATCACCAGCTGGTCGATCAGCTTGGCCAGTTCGCCTTTCAGCACCGATTCGACGCGCTCGCGCGCTTCGGTCTCGTCTTCTTCCACCGGCTCGATGATGCCGCGGACCGCCAGCAGCGAATCCAGCCGCGGCGGGGCGGCACCGGCCCCCTCGATCTCCCGCGCGATCTCCAGAACCTGGGTCAGAAGCTCGCGGTTGATGCGCAGTTGGGAAACCGCCTGGGCACGGTTGACGGTCAGCGTCAGGTTGACGTTGCCGCGGGCCAGCCGCTTCGGCAGTTCGGCTCGCGCCACCGCCTCGACGCTGTCGAAGCCCGACGGCAGGCGGCAGCGCAGATCCAGGCTGCGGCCATTGACGCTCTTGGCCTCGAAGGTCCAGGAATAGCCGTCGCCGTGCCCGTCGACGCGCGCGAAACCGGTCATGCTGGCAATGACGGGGCGATGGGCTGGCAAAGGCGGCCTCATTTGAAAAACGGTGTAGATCGGTGTGGTGCTTATAAACGCCACATCACCCCACAACAAGCTTCGGCGCCACCCGGCAGCCGGCGAACAGGGCGGAACCTCCATGAAACAGCCGCGGTCCATCGTCATCACCGGCGCCTCCAGCGGCATCGGCGAGGCACTGGCTGTCCTCTACGCCGCGCCCGGAATGGCCCTTGCGCTGACCGGTCGCGACTCCGCGAGGCTGGAGGCGGTGGCTCAGCGTTGCCGCGCTGCCGGCGCGGATGTGGAGACGGCGGTGATCGATGTGGCTGACCGCGCCGCGATGGCCGGATGGCTGGCGCGGGTCGATGCCGGAACGCCGGTTGACCTGCTGATCGCCAACGCCGGCATGTCGGCCGGCACCGGCGACGGCGGCGAGACGGAGGAGCAGGCCCGGCGCATCCTGGCGGTGAACATCGACGGAGTGCTGAACAGCATCCACCCGCTGCTTCCGGCCATGCGGGCCCGGCGGCGCGGCCAGATCGCCATCATGGCATCACTGGCGGGATTCCGCGGCCTCCCCGGCGCGCCGGCCTATTGCGCCAGCAAGGCGATGGTCCGGGTCTATGGGGAAGCCCTGCGCGGCGATCTGGCCGGGGAGGGGATTGGCGTGTCGGTAATCTGCCCCGGCTTCGTCAAAAGCCGGATGACGGCGGTCAACCGCTTCCCCATGCCCTTCCTGATGGAAACCGATGCCGCCGCCCGCGTCATCCGCCGCGGGCTGGAACGCAACCGGGCGCGAATCGCCTTTCCCTGGCCGATGATGGCCGCGGTCTGGCTGCTGGCGCTGCTTCCCCCGGCCTGGACCGACGGTCTGCTGCGGCAGGCGCCGCGCAAGCCGTGAGCGGCGTCCTTAATCCACCTTGGCCCTAATCGACTTTGGTCCTAATCGACTTTGGCGTGGGCGATGGCCTCGCGGACGCTGACGCCCTTGCGCATGATGTTGTCCACCGCGCGGCCCTGGACCAGATTGATTCCCATCTTGTGGGCATAGACCAGGCTGGTCACGCTGTCGCAGCGCGCCAGGATGAACTTGCAGCGATCCTGCTCGGCGATGCGATCGCGGAAATACTTTTCGAACTGCGGGTCCATCTCCAGCATGTCGTTGGACCAGAAGATCTTGGCGTAATCGGCGTTCAGATATTCCAGATCGAAGTTCGTCACCCAGAACGGGTTCAGCCCGTCCACCGCGATCTGATAGCGGCGGTCCTGCGCGAACTCCACCACCTCGTTGAACAGCGACAGATTCTCGATCAGGTCGCCCTTCGACACCTCGAGCACCACCTGCCCGCGGAAGTCGATGGGCAGCCGTTCGTCGAACTTCACGAAGCCGGTGGAGATGACGGTCGACAGGTTGATGTTGATGCCGATCCGCCGCCCGCGCATGAAGCTCAGGCCATGGTTCAGGGCGCGCAGAACCGACTGGTCGAGGTTGGCGGTGAAGTAGTTGAACAGCCACTTGTTGGCGGTGATGTCGTAATCGGGGCACAGCCGCTCCTGGAGCAGCTTGATGGAGATGTAGAGTTCATAATACTCCATCTCCGTATCGCCGCCGCCGATGTTGGCGATGCCCTGATTGAACAGGAAGGGCGACAGGTCGAACATCTGCATCGAGCGTTCGAGCTTGCCCAATTCCTCCAGCGTGATCGGCGGCTTGGTCTCGGTGACGTGCTGTCCGGTCTCGTTCGCCTGCAATTCTTCGATGAAACGGATGACGTTGATGAAGTTCAACGCCAGTTCCATGATCGAATAGAGCGAATATTCCTTATAAGGATTCGGCCCGGTCAGCGTCGTCTTCGACAGGAAGACCTGTTCCACCGTCTGGCAGACATCGGTGACGCCGGTCAGCTTCAGCCCCTTGTAGAGGATGATGACGTCGCCGTTGGAGATGTTGAAGGATTGCAGGTAAGAGGCCTTGCTCGCCAGTTCCTGGATGATGGAACGGACCATCATCTGGCTGCTCGGATCGCGGTCCTTCAACAGCGACAGGTGCATGTGGATCAGACGCATGCCCTGCAGTTCGTTCTTCGCCGACCGCAGCAGGTTCAGGAGCTTGTCGTTGTCGAACTCCGGCTTCTGGTCCTTGGCGGCGGCGACGGCGGCCTGCTTTTCCGTGGTGGAAAGCCGGACACGGTCCCGTCCAATGGGTGGTCTGCCGCCAAACCTGCTCATACCTTGCTCACTCCCACAACAAGCGTCGCGCCTGCCAACCACCCATGTCTTCGGCCGCTCGTTGTTCGGCAGCCTTCTGCTTTCCGTCCGGGCGTTTCCGCCCGGCGGTCCGGCCATCGCCGGATCGGACCCCCGCAGATCGGCCGAACAGGCAAGATCCGTCCAATGCTGCGAAGCCTAACCGATCTTAATGGTAACTTTCTTTAAAAAGCCCTTAAGGCTAACGTCCGGGCGCAGGAAGCACCCGGACTGCCGCAAAAGGCGCCGCAATCATCGAAGCGACGCCATCCGAAAAGGTCAAGTTTCGGATTCGGCCGAATCGGTCGTGTGGCGCGGTTCGCCAGCAGGAACGATGCGGACGCGACGGTCTATGACCGCCAGTCCGATTTTTCCGTGCTTCAAGGCGAGCGCATCATTGCCGAACAGTTCGCGCCGCCAGCCCTGCATCGCCGGAATCTCTGCCCGATCATCGGCCGCCAAGGACTCCAGATCGGCCGAGGACGCCACCAGCTTCGCCGCGACATTGTTCTCGTCGCACTTCATCTTCAGAAGGACGCGCAGCAATTCGACGATAGGCTGCAATCCGGGCGGCGGTTCTTCTCGCGGTTCGACACGGGGCAGGGCGCTGTCCGGCAGGTCCAGCCCGGCTTGCACGGCGCCCAGCACGTCGGCGCCCTGGCGCCCCTCGGCGAAACCGCGGCCCAGTCCCCGGGTACGGGCGAGGTCGTCGACCGTGGTCGGCGCGTGGGCGGCGATCTCCAGCAGCGCCTCGTCGCGCAGCACGCGGGAGCGCGGCTGGTCGCGGCGCTGGGCCTCGCGTTCGCGCCACGCCGCCAGTTCCTTCAGGACGGCCATGAAGCGCGGCTTGTTGGTCCGCACCTTCAGCCGCATGTAGGAGCTTTCCGGATCGACCTGATAGGTCGCCGGGTCGGTCAGGATCGCCATCTCCTCTTCCAGCCAGTGCGAGCGGCCGGAGCGGGCGAGACGGCGCTTCAGCTTCTCATAGGCCGGGCGCAGGTGGATGACGTCGGACAGGGCGTAGGTCAGCTGCCGGTCGGTCAGCGGCCGGTGCGACCAGTCGGTGAAGCGGCTGGACTTGTCGATGCGGGCGCCGGCCAGCTTGGTCACCAGCGTCTCGTAGCCGACGCTCTCGCCGAAGCCGCAGACCATCGCCGCGACCTGGGTGTCGAACAGCGGATGCGGGATCTGGCCGGACAGGTGCCAGAAGATCTCCACGTCCTGCCGGGCGGCGTGGAACACCTTCAGCACCGACGGGTCGCTCATCAGCGCGAACAGCGGCGCCAGGTCGATGCCTTCGGCCAGCGGGTCGATGGCGACCGCGCCGTCGGGCCCGCCGACCTGGACGAGGCACAGTTGCGGCCAATAGGTCTTTTCCCGCAGGAACTCGGTGTCGACCGTGATGTACTCGGCCCCTGCCAGCGACTGACAGAAGGCCTGAAGGGCGTCGGTTGTCGTGATGAGCGTCATGGTTGCTTCATACACGACCAAACGGGTGCTTGAAAGTCCGCCGACGCGCGGAGCCGATGCGCGTTGCAAAAGGGCGTGCCGGTGGGACAGGCGGCCTGATTTTTCCGCTCCGCTTATCCCCCGGTCCCGGCGGTGTTAAACTGGGGTCCGGCAGCTGGACTGCCGGCGGATGGAACGGTTGAACAGGGTGGCCCAGGATGTTTCATGCCGTTCCAAACGTTCCATCCGGGCTCCCGCCGCACTGCGCTGCACCCTATCGCGGCTTGACTTTCGCGCGCGTCCGGTGTGGTGTGTCGAACCGCTTTTTCCGCCGGAATCCGCCCTTTTCAAGGTGTTTCGACCCATGCACCCCTACCGCACGCACACCTGCGGCCAGCTTCGTGAAGAGAATGCCGGTGAAACCGTCCGCCTGTCGGGCTGGATGAACCGGAAGCGCGACCATGGACAGCTGCTGTTCATCGACCTGCGCGACCATTACGGCCTGACGCAGTGCGTGGTCGATACCTCCAACCCGGCCTTCGAGGTCGCCAACCGGCTGAAGCTGGAATCGGTCATCACCGTCACCGGCAAGGTGGTGAAGCGCACGGCCGAGACGATCAACGACAAGCTGCCCACCGGCCGCATCGAACTGCAGATCGCCGAACTGACCGTGGAAGGCGAGGCGGAGCAGATTCCGCTGCAGGTCAACCAGGACACCGATGCCGGCGAGGACGTGCGCCTGCGCTACCGCTTCCTCGACCTGCGCCGCGAGCGCATCCACGAGAACATCATGCTGCGTTCGCGCGTGATCGCCTCGGCGCGCCGCCGCATGATCGACCAGGGCTTCACCGAGTTCCAGACGCCGATCCTCACCGCCTCCTCGCCCGAGGGCGCGCGCGACTATCTGGTGCCGAGCCGCAACCATCCCGGCAAGTTCTACGCCCTGCCGCAGGCGCCGCAGCAGTTCAAGCAGCTGCTGATGGTCGCCGGCTTCGACCGCTACTTTCAGATCGCCCCCTGCTTCCGCGACGAGGATGCCCGCGCCGACCGCAGCCCGGGCGAGTTCTACCAGCTCGATTTCGAGATGTCCTTCGTCACCCAGGAGGACGTCTTCGCCGCCATCGAGCCGGTGCTGCACGGCATCTTCGAGGAGTTCGGCGGCTTCCGCCGCGAATCGAAGCCGGTCATCGACGGGCTGCCGTTCCGCCGCATCTCCTTCGCCGAATCGATGCTGAAGTACGGCAACGACAAGCCGGACCTGCGCAATCCCCTGGTCATCACCGACGTGACCGAGGTGTTCAAGCGCGACGACGTCGAATTCCGCGCCTTTAAGCAGACGCTGGAGAAGGGTGGCGTCGTCCGCGCCATCCGCGCGCCGAAGGTCTCCGACCGTCCGCGCAGCTTCTTCGACAAGCTGAACGACTGGGCCCGCGGTCTGGGCGCTCCCGGCCTCGGCTACATCGTCATGGAAGCCGGCGGCGGCAAAGGTCCGATCGCCAAGTTCGTGCCGGAAGCAGCGCAAGCCGCCCTGCGTGAGCTCGCCGGTCTCGAGGACGGCGACGCGATCTTCTTCGTCTGCGATCAGGCAGGCCCTGCGGCCAAGCTGGCCGGCCTCGCCCGCACCCGAATCGGCGAAGAGCTGGACCTGATCGAGAAGAACGCCTTCCGCTTCTGCTGGATCGTCGATTTCCCGATGTACGAGCTGGACGAGGAGACCAACAAGGTCATCTTCAGCCACAACCCGTTCTCCATGCCCCAGGGCGGCCTGAAGGCGCTGGAGACGATGAACCCGCTCGACATCAAGGCCTACCAGTACGACATCGTCTGCAACGGCGTCGAACTGTCGTCCGGCGCCATCCGTAACCACCTGCCGGAAGTGATGTACAAGGCCTTCGAGATCGCCGGCTATCCGCCGGAGGAGCTGGAAGCTCGATTCGGCGGCATGCTGAGCGCGTTCAAGCTGGGCGCCCCGCCGCACGGCGGTTCGGCTCCGGGCATCGACCGCATCGTCATGCTGCTGGCCGACGAGCCGAACATCCGCGAGGTCATCGCCTTCCCGCTGAACCAGCGCGCCGAAGACCTCCTGATGCAGGCCCCGGCGCCGGTCGACACCGCCCGCCTGCGGGAACTGCACCTGAAGCTCGACCTGCCCAAGCCGAAGGTCGCCGCACCGTCCGCGCCGCAGGCGTAAAGGAACTTTTGCCGATCTTTGGCAGTTTGCTGAAAAGGCCATCCGGACGCTGGTCCGGGTGGCCTTTTTCCTTGTCAACATGCGCGTGCGGGGCTATGTAAGCGCCGTCGTCAAAACCTCACGCGGGCTGGCGGACCCTCGGTTTTACTCCGATGGCCCGATCCGGTGTCTTCAGCCATGGTTTCCATGCGCTGTCGACAATGCCCGCGGCGGAGCAACCGGAAAAAGGGATTTTTTCCACATGACCATGCCCACCTTCACCATGCGCCAGCTGCTGGAAGCCGGTGTCCACTTCGGTCACCACACCCGCCGCTGGAACCCGAAGATGAACCAGTACATCTTCGGCGTGCGCAATGGCGTGCACATCATCGACCTCGAGCAGACCGTTCCGATGCTGCACCGCGCCCTCCAGGCCGTGCGTGACGTCGTCGCCGGCGGTGGCCGCGTCCTGTTCGTCGGCACCAAGCGCCAGGCCCAGGAGCGCATCGCCGAGGCTGCCGCCAAGTGCGGTCAGTACTACGTCAACCACCGCTGGCTCGGCGGCATGTTGACCAACTGGAAGACCATCTCCCAGTCGATCAAGCGCCTGCGCGAGATGGAAGAGCGTCTCGGCGGCGACACCTCGGGCCTGACCAAGCGCGAAGTGCTGGAGCTGACCCGCGAGCGCGACAAGCTGGAGCGTGCGCTGGGCGGCATCAAGGAGATGGGCGGCCTGCCGGACGTCATCTTCATCATCGACACCAACAAGGAGTCGATCGCGGTCAAGGAAGCCAACAAGCTGGGCATCCCGGTCATCGCGGTCCTCGACAGCAACTCCGATCCGGACGGCGTGGCCTTCCCGATCCCCGGCAACGACGACGCGCTGCGCGCCATCGAGCTGTACTGCGACCTGACGGTCGGCGCCGTGCTTGACGGCCTGCAGGCCGAGATGAGCGCCGCCGGCATCGACGTCGGTTCCGCTGAGGAAGCCCCGGCCGAGCAGCTGCCGGAGGAAGAGACCGCCGCCGAGACCGCCCAGGCCTGACCCTGACGGTTGAAGGGCAGCCGGGCCTTATGACCTATGGCCCGGCTGCCTTTTTTATGGGTTGCCACCCGTTTTGACTTTGTGACTCAATCCGATCCGCCTGCCGGATCGCTTGGAAGGAAGAGGGCGCAACATGGCCGAGATTACCGCCTCGCTCGTCAAGGAACTGCGCGAGAAGACCGGCGCGGGCATGATGGACTGCAAGAAGGCGCTGAACGAGACGCAGGGCGACCTCGAGGGCGCCGTCGACTGGCTGCGCAAGAAGGGCCTCGCCGCCGCCGCCAAGAAGTCGGGCCGCGTCGCCGCCGAAGGTCTGGTCGCCGTCGCCACCGCCGGCACCAAGGGTGCCGTCGTCGAGGTGAACGCCGAGACCGACTTCGTCGCCCGCAACGACAAGTTCCAGGCTTTCGCCGCCAAGGCCGCCGAGCTGGCGCTGACCACTGCCGGCGACGTCGAGGCCCTGAAGGCCGCGACCTATCCGGGCACCTCGCACACCGCCCAGGACGAGCTGACCAGCCTGATCGCCACGGTCGGCGAGAACATGAACCTGCGCCGCGCCGTCACGCTGTCGGTCTCGGCCGGCGTCGTCGTCAGCTACGTCCACTCGGCCATCGCGCCGGGTCTGGGCAAGATCGGCGTTCTGGTCGCCCTGGAGTCGACCGGTGACACGGCCAAGCTGGCCGATCTCGGCAAGCAGATCGCCATGCACATCGCCGCCGCCCGTCCGGATGCGCTGGACATCGCCGATGTCGACAGCTCGTCGCTGGAGCGTGAGCGCAACGTGCTGGCCGAGCAGGCCCGCGCTTCGGGCAAGCCGGAGAACATCATCGAGAAGATGGTCGAAGGCCGCGTCCGCAAGTACTACGAGGAAGTCTGCCTGCTGGAGCAGACCTACGTGATTGACGGCGAGACCAAGGTCCGCAAGGTGGTGGAGAACGCCGCCAAGGACATCGGCGCTCCGGTCAAGGTCACGGCCTTCACCCGCTTCGCGCTGGGCGAAGGCATTGAAAAGGCCCAGTCGGACTTCGCCGCCGAAGTCGCTGCCGCTGCCGGCGGTCAGGGCTGAGACCACTAAAGTCAAACGCTAAAGGTCCGTACGCCGCATTCTGAAACAGCAAGGGAGCGTTCCCCCCATGGTCGAAACCACCGGGACCACCGCGCCGGCCGAGGGCGTCCGCTATAAGCGCGTCCTCCTCAAGGTGTCGGGCGAGGCGCTGATGGGTCAGCGCGACTATGGTCTGGACCCGGAGATGGTGAACCGCATCGCCAACGAGGTGAAGGCGGTCATCGCGCTCGGCGTCCAGGTCTGTCTGGTCATCGGTGGGGGGAACATCTTCCGGGGTGTGAAGGGTGCGGCGAACGGCATGGAGCGTGCCTCGGCCGACTATATCGGCATGCTCGCCACCGTGATGAACGCGCTCTCGATGCAGAGCGCGCTCGAACGGATGGGCGTCAGCACGCGGGTGCAGTCGGCCATCCCCATGTCGACGGTCTGCGAGCCCTATATCCGGCGCCGCGCCGTCCGCCACATGGAAAAGGGCCGGGTGGTGATCTTCGCCGCCGGCACCGGCAACCCCTTCTTCACCACCGACACCGCCGCGGCGCTGCGCGCCTCCGAAATGGGCTGTGACGGTCTGCTGAAGGGCACGCAGGTCGATGGCGTCTATACCGCCGATCCGAAGAAGGATCCGACGGCCCAGCATTACGAACGCCTCACCTACATGGACGTCCTGACCAAGGACCTGCAGGTGATGGACGCTTCGGCGATCGCGCTGTCGCGCGAGAACCACATTCCCATTCTGGTCTTCTCGATCCACACGCCCGGCGCCTTCGCCGAAGTGATGCAGGGCCGTGGCAAGCACACCATCATAACGGAAGAAAGGGAGTAGGCCCGTGGCTGCGCCCGACCTATCGGATCTGAAGCGCCGCATGGAAGGCGCGCTTGAATCGTTTCGCAAGGAACTGGGCGGTCTGCGTACCGGCCGCGCCTCGTCCAATCTGCTCGAACCGGTGATGGTGGAGGCCTATGGCAGCCGCATGCACCTGCGCGAGGTCGCGACGGTTTCCGTTCCGGAGCCGCGCCTGATCTCGGTGCAGGTGTGGGACCGCGGCATGACCAAGGCGGTCGAGAAGGCCATCCGCGACAGCGGCCTGGGCCTGAACCCGCAGGCCGAAGGCCAGGTCATCCGCGTACCGCTGCCCGATCTGACGCAGGAGCGCCGCGCCGAACTGGCGAAGGTCGCCCACAAGTACGCCGAGCAGTGCCGTGTCGCCATCCGCAACATCCGTCGCGACGGCATGGACGGCCTGAAGAAGGCCGAGAAGGCCAGCGAGATCACCCAGGACGAGCACAAGGTCCAGGCGGACAAGGTGCAGGTGTTGACCGATCAGCACATCAAGCTGGTCGACGACTCGCTTGCGCAAAAAGAAAAGGAAATCATGCAGGTCTGATCCGGAATGCGCGACGCGGACGACAACCGGTCCAACACGGCCCCAGGGCATGTCGCCATCATCATGGATGGCAACGGGCGCTGGGCCAAGGCGCGCGGCCTGCCGCGCACCGCCGGACACAAGAAGGGCGTGGACGCCGTCCGCCGTACCGTGGAAGCGGCGCGCGAACTTGGCATCGGCACTCTGACGATCTTCAGCTTCTCCTCGGAGAACTGGCGCCGGCCGGAGGAAGAGGTCAGCGACCTGATGGGTCTGCTGCGCTTCTATCTGCGCAGCGAAGTCGCCGAACTGCACCGGGCGGGCGTCCGCCTGCGGGTGATCGGTGACCGTACCCGGCTGTCGGAGGACATCAACCGGCTGATCGACAATGCCGAGGGACTGACCCGCGACAACCGGGTGATGACGCTGGTGGTGGCCCTCAGCTACGGCTCGCGCCTGGAGATCGTCCATGCGGCCCGCCGGCTGGCGGAAGAGGTCGCCGCCGGGCGTCTGGCGCCCGAAGCCATCGACGAAGACGCGCTGTCGGCGCGGCTCTACACGGCTGACATCCCCGACCCCGACCTGATCATCCGCACCAGTGGCGAGAAGCGGATCAGCAATTTCCTGCTGTGGCAGGCGGCCTATGCCGAGCTGGTCTTCGTCGATACGCTCTGGCCCGATTTCACCAAGCGCGATCTGGAGGCGGCGATTGAAGAGTTCCACCGACGGGAACGCCGCTTCGGCGCCACCACCGCCGGGTCCCGCTGACACGCCGGATTCGCCTGCGGTGCCGGCCAAGCCATCCAGGGCAGGGGACCTCAAGGTCCGCGTCCTGTCGGCATTGGTCATGGCACCGGTCGTGCTGGGTGCCGTCTGGATTGGCGGCTGGGTGTTCCATGCTCTGATCGCCTTTGGATCGGTGGTCGCCGTATCCGAATGGACCAGCATCGTTCCCAGCGCCCGCCGCTTGCCGGCCCGGATCATGGCCGCGATCGGAATCATCGTGGCGTTGATGGCGCAGATCGCCGCCGGTCCGGCCGCCGGGCTGGGCGTGGCTGCAGCCTTCGCCGTTCTGACCGCCATCGTCGGCGGCGGCAGCGACCGCAACCTGCTCGGGTTTGGCGTCTTCTATGTCGCTGTCGGCATGGCCGGCCTGATGTGGTTGCGTGATCTGCCGGAATCCGGGCTATCGCTCTTCCTGTTCGTCCTCATCGCCATCTGGGCGACCGATATCGGTGCCTATGCCGCGGGCCGCAGCATCGGCGGGCCTAAGCTGGCGCCGCGCATCAGCCCCAAGAAGACCTGGGCCGGCCTGATCGGCGGCATGGCCTCGTCGGCGCTTTTCGGCTGGCTGGTGGCTCTGGCCTTCGGTGCGGCGCGCCCGGACATCGCTCTGGCGGTAGGCGCTGCCGTCGCCGTGGTCGGGCAGGCCGGCGACCTGTTCGAATCGGCAATCAAGCGGCGTTACAATGTGAAGGACAGCGGTCAGCTCATTCCCGGGCATGGCGGCATCCTCGACCGCATCGACGGGCTTCTGGCCGCGGCCCCGGTGCTGGCCCTGTTTCACGCGGCCGTTGGATCGGTTCTGTCATGGTGGTGAAAGCGGGAGCGGGGCCTGATGTGCCGCGCAGCGTAACGATCCTCGGGTCTACGGGCTCGGTCGGAACGCAGACCGTGGACCTCGTCTCCCGCGATCCGGAGCGCTTTCCGGTGGAGGCGCTGACCGCCAACCGCAACGTTGCTCTGCTGGCTCGGCAAGCCCGGCAACTGAATGCCCGCCTGGCCGTGGTCGCCGATCCGACCGCCTATGCCGAGTTGAAGAGTCTGCTCTCCGGCACCGGCATCGAGGTCGCCGCCGGGTCCGACGCGGTTGCCGCCGCGGCCGAACGTCCGGCTGACTGGGTGATGGCCGCCATCGTCGGCGCCGCCGGTCTGGAGCCGACGCTCGCCGCCGTGCGGCGTGGCGCCATTGTCGCCTTCGCCAACAAGGAGGTGCTGGTCTGCGCCGGCGCCCTGATGATGGAGGAGGTGAAGGCCCACGGCGCGACGTTTCTGCCGGTCGACAGCGAACATTCCGCCATCTACCAGGTCTTCGATTTCGACCGCACCGACAGCGTTGCACGCCTGATCCTGACAGCCTCCGGCGGTCCCTTCCGCACCAAGGATCGCACCTTCATGGCTGCTGCCACCCGCGAGCAGGCGGTCGCCCATCCGACCTGGGACATGGGCGCCAAAATCTCGGTCGACAGCGCGACGATGATGAACAAGGGGCTGGAGCTGATCGAAGCCCATTTCCTGTTCGGCATCCCGGAAGAGCGCATCGACGTGCTGGTCCACCCGCAGTCCGTCATCCATTCGCTGGTCGAATATGTCGACGGCTCGGTGCTGGCGCAGCTCGGCACGCCGGACATGCGCACGCCGATTGCCTACGCGCTCGGCTGGCCCGCCCGCATCGCCACGCCGGCGGAGCGGCTCGATCTGGTCAAGGCGGCGACGCTGACCTTCGAAGCTCCCGATCCCATGCGTTTCCCCGCACTAAGGCTTGCCCGGGCCGCCTTGCAAAGCGGGGGGGGCGCTCCTACTATACTCAGTGCCGCCAACGAGGTGGCCGTCCAGGCGTTTCTCGACCGCCGGATCGGCTTCCTCGACATCGAACGGATCGTCGAGGAGACGTTGACGGCGTTGCCCCACCGCCCGCTGCGCGATCTCGCCGCCGTGCGGGAGGCCGATGCGGACGCAAGGCGGGATGCCGCCGGACGCGTTTCGGCCATTGGTGCGACGGCGGTTGGCAGCCGATGATCCGCGTTCGAGGCGCTGGAAGGCGCAAGGGTTGAGATGGACGTTATCGGCGGTTTCTGGACCTCGGTGCTGGCCTTTCTGCTGGTCCTCACCGTGCTCGTCTTCGTGCACGAGCTTGGTCATTATCTGATCGCGCGCCGTAACGGCGTGCGGATCGAGACCTTCTCTATTGGCTTCGGACCGGAACTGTTCGGCTTTACCGACCGGGCGGGCACGCGCTGGAAGTTCAGCGCCCTGCCGCTCGGCGGCTACGTCAAGATGTTCGGCGATGCTGATCCGGCCAGCACGCCGGGCGCCCATCTGACCGCCATGTCGGCAGAGGAGCGCGCAGTGTCCTTCCACCACAAGCGGGTGGGGCAGCGCGCAGCCATCGTCGCGGCCGGACCGATCGCGAATTTCGTCTTCTCCATCGTCGTTCTTTCCCTACTGTTCATGACCGCCGGCCAGTCCTTCACCCCGCCGGACGTGGGCGGTATCCAGCCCGGCAGTGCGGCGGAGCGGGCCGGCATCAAGCCGGGCGACCTGATCCTGTCGGTAGACGGCACTGAGGTTCAGCGATTCGAGGAAATTCGGCAGATCGTTTCGATCCGTCCGGGCGAATCGCTGGCCATCGAACTGAAGCGCGATGGGCGGGTGATGACCCTGACCGCCACACCGGAGTCGCAGACCGTCACCGACCGACTCGGCAATGCCCACCAGATCGGCCTGCTCGGGATCAGCCGCGGCAGTGTCGGCATGATGCGTCATGACCCTCTGACGGCCGTCTGGCAGGCGGGACGTGAAGTCGCAGGCATGATCACCGGCACCTTCACGGCGCTGGGTCAGATGGTCCAGGGGTCGCGCGGGACCGAAGAGTTGGGCGGCCCGCTGCGGATCGCCCAGATGTCGGGCGAGGTGGCGCAATCCGGCTGGTATCCGCTGGTTTGGTTCATGACGTTCCTGTCGGTGAACCTGGGTCTGATCAACCTGTTTCCGGTGCCGATGTTGGACGGCGGTCATCTGCTTTTTTACGGCATCGAAAAGCTGCTCGGTCGGCCGCTTGGAGCGCGAGCGCAAGAATACGGTTTCCGAATTGGATTGGCCTTGGTATTAACGCTCATGGTCTTCGCCACGTGGAACGACCTTGTTCAATTGCGCGTGGTCGATTTCTTCCGGGGACTGGTTTCCTAAAGCCAGCCCCTTGCCAGGGAGCGTGATTTGCCGGTGTCGAGCAAAGTTCTGGTGGCGGGCCTGATGGCCGGCTGCGCCATGACGACGGTGTCTGTCGCCCTCGCCCAAACCGCCGCCTCGCCCGGGCGGGCGCAGGCGGTCACCGGGTCCACGGTCACCCAGGTGTTCAGTGGCGGTACGGTGCGCGACATCCGGGTCGAAGGCACCCAGCGCATCGAACCCTCCACGGTCCGCTCCTACCTGACCGTCCAGCCCGGCGACCCCTTCGATCCCGACCGGATCGACCAGTCGCTGAAGTCGCTGTTCAACACCGGGCTGTTCGCCGACGTCGTGCTGAAGCGTGAAGGCGATACGCTGGTCGTGACGGTGGCTGAGAACCCGATCATCAATCGCATCGCGTTCGAGGGCAACCGGCGCATCGAGAAGGATACGCTGGAGAAGGAAATCCAGCTGCGTCCGCGTGTCGTCTATACCCGGACCCGCGTCCAGTCCGACGTTCAGCGCATCCAGGAGATTTACCGGCGGCAAGGCCGATTCGGTGCGACGGTCGAACCGAAGATCATCCAACTCGACCAGAACCGCGTCGATCTGGTGTTCGAGATCAATGAAGGCGTGCGCACCGGCGTGCGTGGCATCACCTTCATCGGCAACGAGCATTTCTCGGACGGAACCCTGCGCGAAAACATCCAGACCAAGGAATCGGCCTGGTGGCGCTTCCTGTCGTCGGATGACAATTATGATCCTGACCGCCTGAATTACGATCGCGATCTGCTGCGCCGCTTCTACCTGAGGGAAGGTTATGCCGATTTCCGCGTCGTCTCGGCGGTTGCCGAACTGACTCCGGACAAATCGGATTTCTTCATCACCTTCACCATCGAGGAAGGTGAGCGCTACAAGTTCGGCAAGGTCGACATCAAAACCTCGCTGAAGCAGCTCGATCCCGCGGTTCTGCAGAACAGCGTCACCACCACCGAGGGCGACTGGTACAACGCTCAGAAGGTGGAAGACACCATCACGAAGCTGACCAACGCGGTCGGTGATCTGCAGTACGCCTTCGTCGATGTCCGTCCGCGGATTTCGCGCAACCGCGAAACCCACACCATCGACATCACCTATGAGATCAATGAAGGTCCGCGCACCTTCGTCGATCGCATCGACATTTCGGGCAACGTCCGGACGCTCGACAAGGTGATTCGCCGCGAGATGCTGCTGTCCGAAGGCGACCCCTTCAATGCGTCGAAGCTGAAGCGGTCGGAGCAGCGCATCAAGGATCTCGGCTTCTTCGAGCGCGTGAACATCACGACGTCCGAAAGCAGTGCGCCGGATCGCACCGTCGTCAACGTCGACGTGGCGGAGCAGTCCACCGGTGAAATCTCCATCGGTGCGGGTTTCTCGACCTCCGACGGCCCGTTGGGCGACTTCTCGATCCGCGAGCGCAATCTTCTCGGTCGTGGCCAGGATCTGCGTCTGGGCGCCACGCTGTCCGGCCGGCGCCAGCTGTACGATATCTCCTTTACGGAGCCGTACTTCATGGACCGCGACCTGTCGGCCGGTGTCGACATCTTCCGGACGCGCTACAACTACCAGGACGAAAGCTCGTTCAACGAGAAGAACACCGGCTTCGCCCTGCGTCTCGGCTATCCGCTGACCGAGCGTCTGCGCCAGCGCGTCTATTATCAGCTGCAGGACACGCTGATCGAGGAAGTGCCGACCACTGCGTCGAAGTACATCCAGGAGCAGCGTGGTGAGCGTCTGACCTCGCTGATCGGACAGGAACTGACCTACGACGTCCGCAACAGCAAGCTGACGCCGACCGAGGGCTACTTCGTCCGCCTGACCAACGACATCGCCGGTCTCGGCGGGTCGGTGCGCTTCCTGCGAAACAAGCTGGCTGCCGGTTATTACCTGCCGCTCGGCGAGGACCAGTGGGTGCTCAGCACCACCGGCGAAATCGGCTACATCCACGGCCTCGGCAAGAAGGTTGACCTGGGCGACCGCTTCTTCATCGGCGGCGACACCCTGCGCGGCTTCAATACCGCCGGTATCGGCCCGCGCGACATTTCGACCGGCGACGCGCTGGGCGGCACGCGCTATGCCCGCGCCTCGGTGGAAATGAGCTTCCCCTTCGGCCTCCCGGAGGAGTTCGGTCTGCTTGGCCATGCCTTCACCGATGTCGGCACGCTGGGCAAGGTCGATATCAGCGATCCGAACGTGAAGGATGACGAGAGCATCCGCGTCTCCATTGGCACCGGTGTGTCGTGGAAGTCGCCGTTCGGCCCCATCCGGCTCGATGTCGCCCTGCCGATCCGCAAGGAAGGCTACGACAAGAAAGAGCTTATCCGCTTCAGCTTCGGAACCAGGTTCTAAGATGCAATCCACCCTGTCGAAGACGCCGTTCCGCGTCGCCGCCCTGTCGGCCGTTACGGCTGCCGGTCTCCTCTTTGCCGCGACCTCGGCCATGGCCCAGGCGGCTCCGGCCCAAACGGCGCCCAAGGCCGACGCTCCGAAGGCCGAAGTGCCGGGTCCGGGTGCGGAGCTCAAGGCTCCTGTCATCGCCGTGATCGACGTCCAGAAGATCATGCAGGAATCCGCCGCGTCGAAGGGCATCACCAAGTCCTTCGAATCGCTGCGCGATTCCTACCAGAAGGAAATCTCCGCGCTGGAGGACAAGCTCCGCAAGAACGAGGACGAACTGCGCAAGCAGCAGACCGTCCTGTCGCCGGAGGCTCTCGCCAACAAGCGCCGCGATTTCGAAAAGCAGGTCGCCGACGTGCAGAAGACGGTCCAGAACCGAAAGCGCGCGCTGGAGACCAGCCTGAACGAGGCGATGGCCGTCGTTCACAAGACGATGGTGGAGGTGGTTGCCGACATCTCCCGCGAGCGCGGCGCCAACCTCGTTCTGGCCCGCCAGCAGTTCGTTCTGGTCGACACGCAGCTCGACGTCACCGACGCGGTGATGGAGCGCGTGAACAAGAAGCTGCCGCAGGTCGCGCTGAACGTCCCCAAGCAGTGATGCCGGTCTGATCAGGGCCGTCGCCATCCCGAGCGGGGACGGTGGCGGCCCTGTTCCGTTTCCGGGTTCGGCGGTTGCGGTCGCCGCGGAAATGGGGCAAGAAGGCGGAGCAAACAATAAGGCACCGGTGTTCCCTATTGGGCGGCGGTGCCCGTTCCCTGAAACTGGGAATGCTGAACTCTATCGGTTGGTGGAAAGGCGGGCGGCCGGGCAATGGACGTGACGGCGGACAACAACGCGCAAAGCAATAAGATCGACGACATCGACATCACGCGGATCATGAAGATGATTCCGCATCGCTACCCGATCCTGATGATCGACCGGGTGATCGATGTGACGCTGGGCGAAGGCGCCACCGGCGTGAAGAACGTCACGATCAACGAACCTTTCTTCCAGGGCCATTTCCCGTCGCGCCCGGTCATGCCCGGCGTGCTGATCATCGAGGCGATGGCTCAGACCTCCGCCGTGCTGGTCGTGGCGACCCTGGGTCCCGACGCGGAAGGCAAGCTGGTCTATTTCATGACCGTCGACGAGGCTCGCTTCCGCCGCCCCGTCACCCCTGGCGACACCATCCACATCCACGTCACCAAGCAGCGTCAGCGCGCCAACGTGTGGAAGTTCAAGGGCGAGGCCAAGGTCAACGGCGTCCTCGTCGCTGAAGCCGTCTATTCCGCCATGATCCTGGACGAAAAATGACCGTTACCATCCATCCGTCCGCCATCGTCGATCCCGCGGCCAAGCTGGGGGAGGGGGTCAACATCGGCCCCTTCTGCGTCGTCGGTCCCGACGTCACGCTGGGCGACGGCGTTCGGCTGGTTTCGCATGTTGCGGTCGATGGGCGCACCAGCATCGGCGCCGAAACCGTCATCTATCCTTTCGCGTCAATCGGACACCGGCCGCAGGATCTGAAGTTCCATGGCGAGCCGTCTGAACTCGTCATTGGCGCCCGCAACCAGATTCGCGAACATGTGACGATGAACCCGGGCACCGAGGGCGGCGGCATGATCACCCGCGTCGGCGACGACGGGCTGTTCATGATGGGCTCGCATGTGGCCCACGACTGCATCGTCGGTGACCATGTCATCATGGCCAACAACGCCACGCTGGGTGGTCACGTCACGCTGGGCGACTATGTCATCATCGGCGGTCTGTCGGCGGTGCGCCAGTTCGTGCGCATTGGCTCCCACGCCATGATCGGCGGCATGTCGGGCGTCGAGAACGACGTGATCCCCTTCGGCCTGGTTATGGGGGACCGCGCCCGCCTTGCCGGTCTGAATCTGGTCGGCCTGGAGCGCCGCGGCTTCAAGAAGGACGACATCCACGCCCTGCGTGCCGCCTACCGCATGCTGTTCGGTCCGGAAGGCACCTTCGCTGAACGGGTGGATGAAGTCGGTCGCGACTTCGGTGAACGTGCGCTGATTTCGGATGTTCTCTCCTTCATCCGGGCCAAGGAGGCCCGGTCTCTCTGCCAGCCGCGCGAGAGCTGAGGCGACCGGCCGATGGCCGATACCACTCAGGGCACCGGATCGCCAGCAGCAGGTGCGAAGCTGGCGATCCTGGCCGGCGGCGGCACGCTCCCGGCCCGCATCGCCAAAGCGGTGCGCGGGCAGGGGCGCGAGGTCTTCATCGTTGCCTTCGACGGGCATACCGATCCCGAGACAGTCGCCGGGTTGCCCCATGTCTGGAGCCGTTTCGGCGCCGCCGGCACGATTCTGCGCCGCCTACATGAGGAGGGCGTGGGAGAGGTCGTTCTTGCCGGGCCGGTGAAGCGTCCCTCTTTCACCGAACTGATGCCCGACTGGCGCACCGCACGTTTTCTGGCTCGCGTTGGCACTCGCGCGCTTGGCGATGACGGCCTGCTCCGCGCCGTTGTGCGCGAGGTCGAAGAGGATGGGTTTCGTGTGGTCGGATTACATGATCTGTTGAAGGATCTGCTGACTGTCATCGGACCTGTCGGCCGCCTCGTCCCCGACGGGGACGCGGAGCGGGACATTGCTCGTGCAGTCGAAGTCGCCCGTGCCATGGGGGCGCTGGATGTCGGGCAGGGTGCGGTGGTTCAGCAGGGAATCGTTCTGGCGGTCGAGGCGATCGAGGGAACCGATGCCATGCTCGATCGCTGTGCCGCCTTGGTGCGTCCGGGACCCGGTGGCGTTCTGGTCAAGGTGAAGAAGCCGAAGCAGGATCGCCGCATCGACCTTCCCACCATGGGGATCACCACGGTGGAGAAGGCTGCGGCGGCCGGTCTGCGCGGGATCGCGGTCGAGGCTGGCGGCAGTCTGCTGGTGGACCGTTCTGCGGTGGCTGCGGCTGCGGATCGCCTTGGCCTTTTCGTTGTCGGCATCGAGATTCCGCAATGAACGACCCAGTTGCGGCCGACGACGCTCCGACACTGTTCCTGATTGCCGGCGAACCGTCCGGCGACGCGTTGGGTGCCCGGCTGATGGCTGCGGCCAAGCGGCTGACCGGCGGAAAGGTGAGGCTCGTCGGCATCGGCGGGGAGAAGATGATTGCGGAGGGGCTGGTCAGCCTCTTTCCCATGGCGGAATTGACCCTGTTCGGCGTCTTCGAGCTGCTACCGCACCTGCCGAACCTGATCCGCCGCATCGACCAGACGGTCGCGGAGATTATGCGTCTACGCCCTGACGCCGTGATCGGCATCGACTCGCCGGGCTTCACCGTGCGCGTGGCGAAGAAGGTGCGGGCGGCGGAACCCTCCATCCCGTTGATCCACTACGTCGCACCGACGGTCTGGGCCTGGAAGCCGAAGCGTGCGACGAAATATGCCGCCATCTACGATCATCTGCTTGCCGTGCTTCCCTTCGAGCCGCCCTATTTCGAGAGGGAAGGGTTGGCCTGCACCTTCGTCGGCCATTCGGTGGTCGAAGGCGGGGCGGGGAAGGGCGACGGGGCCGGCTTCCGTGATCGTCACGGCATCACACCGACGGACCGCGTGGTCGCCGTTCTTCCCGGCAGCCGCAAAGGCGAAGTGTTGCGGCTGCTGCCGGATTTCCGTGCGACGCTGGAGCGGTTGCTCCCCTCCCACCCGACTTTGGTTGCAGTCGTGCCGACGGTGGCCACGGTCCGCGACCGGGTGGCGGCCGCCATCGCCGACTGGCCGGTCCGGACCGTACTGGTGGAAGGGGACGTCGAAAAATACGATGCCTTCGCCGCAGCCGAAGCGGCACTTGCGGCGTCCGGCACCGTTTCTCTGGAGTTGGCTCTAGCACGGCTGCCGACGGTCATCGCGTATCGGCTCAATCCGGTCACAGTCGCGCTCTATCGGCGGCTGATCCGGGTGAAATACGTCAACCTCGTCAACCTGATGCTCGATCGGATGCTGGTTCCCGAAATGCTGCAGCAGGATTGCCGGCCGGATAGACTGGCGGCCGAACTGGGCCGCCTGCTGGACGATCCGGCAGCACGTCAGGCGCAGATCGATGGCGTTGCCGAGGTGGCCCGCTGGCTGGGGCAAGGCTATACACCGCCCAGCGAACGAGCCGCCCGCACCATCCTGGACCTGATCGCAGAGCGACGCTTGAACAGGCCCCAAGAGGGCAAATCCTGGATGGGAGATCAAAGACCATGAGTGAATTCCGTCTGCTGCACACGATGCTGCGCGTGCTGGACCTGGAGAAGTCGCTCGACTTCTACACGCGGCTGCTCGGCATGAAGCTGCTGCGCCGCAACGACTATGAGGGCGGCCGCTTCACCCTCGCTTTCGTCGGTTATGGCGAGGAGTCCGACACTGCGGTCCTGGAACTGACCCATAATTGGGATCAGAAGGAGCCGTACGAGATCGGCACCGCCTACGGTCACATCGCGCTCGGCGTGCCGGACATCTACGCCACCTGCGAGAAGCTTGCGGCCGAAGGTGTCAAGATTCCGCGGCCGCCGGGTCCGATGAAGCATGGCACCACCGTGATCGCCTTCATCGAAGACCCGGATGGTTACAAGGTGGAGCTGATCGAGCGGAAGTGACCGGCCGTAAGGTCAAAGGTCGGGAAGGGCGTGGTCGGTGACGGCCGCGCCCTTTTTCATTGGTGTAGGCTCGGCCATGCGGCGGAAGCGTGCGCGGTAGTTGGCCGGGCTGAGGCCCACCCGGCGGCGAAAATGGTGTCGGAGGGTGGCGGCGGAGCCGAAGCCGGCCACGGTTGCAATCTCCTCCACCGGCAGGCTGCTCGTTTCCAGAAGGTCACGGGCACGAGCCAACCGTTCGGTCAGCAGCCAGTCCCCGGGGGTGGTGCCGGTCAGGGACTGGAAGCGGCGTAGGAAGGTGCGGACACTCATTCCTGCTCGTGATGCCATGCCGGATAGGCTGTGCTCCTCCGCCAGCCTTTCCCGCAAAAGATCGAGCAGGGGCGCCAAGCGTGCTCCTTCGCGGGCGGTCGGCACCGGTGCTTCAATGAATTGTGCTTGTCCGCCCTCGCGGTGAGGCTGGACGACCAGACGGCGGGCCACGCTGTTCGCCGCCTCCGGCCCGAAATCGCGGCGGACCAGATGCAGACAGAGGTCGATGCCGGCGGCACTGCCGGCTGAGGTCAGGATGTTGCCTTCGTCGACATACAGCACGTCGGGCATCACCCGAATATCGGGGTAGAGTTCACCGAGGATCGCGGCATAACGCCAGTGCGTTGTCGCCCGACGTCCGTTCAGAAGACCGGCGGCGGCGAGAACGAACGCGCCGGAGCAGATCGACAGGATGCGCGCGCCACGCTTGTCGGCTTGGCGCAGCGCGGCGATCAACTCGTCCGGCACCGGCTCCCGTGCGCCGCGCCATCCGGGAATGATGATGATGTCGGCCCGGTCGAGCAGGTCGAGCCCGCCATCGGCTTCGACGCGGATGCCGCCCACCGCACGCAACGGTCCGGCATCGAGTGCAGCGACTGCGAAGCGGTACCAATCCGGCCCGAGTTCCGGGCGCGACAGGCCGAACACCTCGACAGCGACGCCGAATTCAAAGGTGCAGAGACCGTCATAGGCGAGGGCTACGACAAGCGGGGGCGTGGCATTTGGCATGATCTGCACGATAGCTGGCGGTTGCGCCACTTTCCAGCCGAAGGAGCGATTGGAATGATGGGGTCGTCACTTCCAACCAGACTCCAGCAACGAGGACCCCATGCCCAGTCTTGTCACTGAATTTCCTGCCGCCCCGTCCGAGATGGCAGCGGCTCATTTTGCCAAGCGGCTATCGCTGGAGACAGACTGCTGGGACGTTCACGAGACGCTGAAGTCGGGAATGCCGGACTTCGTCCTGCTCGACGTGCGCGGCCCCACAGCGTTCACGCGTGGGCATCTGCCCGGAGCGTTGAACCTGCCGCACGGCAAAATCACCGAGCGGCGGATGGCGGAGTGGCCGGACGGCATGCTGTTCGTGGTCTATTGCGCCGGGCCCCATTGCAACGGTGCCGATCGCGCCGCCTTGCGGCTCGCGAGGATCGGGCGGCCGGTCAAACTCATGATCGGCGGCATCACGGGGTGGATCGACGAAGGCTTCGCACTGGAATGCGAGAATTGAGGCGTCGCCTCAGATGAAGACGATCCCGGCAATCAGCACCAAGATCAGCAGATAAACGATCAGCCGGCGGATGCGCCAACCGAGCGGCGCTCTGTTGTCGTTGGCCGGCGGGCGCAGACGCACCCGCCGGGCCGGAACGATGTACGCAGTCGGGTCTTGGGCGGCTCCGTTGGAGCCGCCCATTCCGATGTGGGCTGTGGGCCGGTTAGCCACGCTCGGCCAGCGGCACGAACGGCCGCTTGGTCTGGCCGGTGTAGAGCTGACGCGGACGGCCGATCTTCTGCACCGGGTCCTCGATCATCTCCTTCCACTGGCTGATCCAGCCGACGGTGCGGGCCAGCGCGAACAGCACGGTGAACATGCTGGTCGGGAAGCCCATCGCCTTCAGGATGATGCCCGAATAGAAGTCGACGTTCGGATAGAGCTTCTTCTCGATGAAGTACTCGTCCGACAGGGCGATCTTCTCCAGCTCCATCGCGATGTCCAGCAGCGGCTCGTCCTTGATGCCGAGCTCGCCGAGGACCTCGTGGCAGGTCTGGCGCATGACCTGGGCGCGCGGGTCGTAGTTCTTGTAGACCCGGTGACCGAAGCCCATCAGGCGGAAGTTGTCGTTCTTGTCCTTGGCGCGGCGGACGAACTCGGGGATGCGATCGACCGAGCCGATCTCCTCCAGCATCTTCAGCACGGCTTCGTTCGCACCGCCATGGGCCGGCCCCCACAGCGAGGCGATGCCGGCAGCGATGCAGGCGAACGGGTTGGCGCCCGACGAACCGGCAAGACGGACGGTCGAGGTCGAGGCGTTCTGCTCGTGATCGGCATGCAGGATGAAGATCTTGTCCATCGCCTTGGACAGGATCGGGTTGACCTTGAACGGCTCGCAGGGCGTGCCGAAGGTCATGTAGAGGAAGTTCTCCGCATACGACAGGTCGTTGCGCGGATACATGAAGGGCTGGCCGGTCGAGTACTTGTAGGCCATGGCCGCGATCGTCGGCATCTTGGCGATCAGGCGGTGCGCGGCGATCTTGCGCGCCTGCGGATCGTTGATGTCCAGCGAGTCGTGGTAGAAGGCCGACAGGGCGCCAACGACGCCGCACATGATCGCCATCGGGTGGGCGTCACGGCGGAAGCCGCTGTAGAACTTGGTCAGCTGCTCGTGCACCATCGAGTGGCGGCGCAGGATGTTCTCGAACTCCGTGCGCTCGGCCGCGGTCGGCAGGTGGTTGTTGAGCAGGAGGAAGCAGACCTCCGGGAAGGTCGAATGCTCGGCCAGGTCGTCGATGGCGTAGCCGCGGTGCAGCAGAACACCCTCGTCGCCATCGATGTAGGTGATGGCCGACTCGCAGCTGCCCGTCGAGGTGAAGCCCGGATCGTAGGTGAAGTGGCCGGTCTCGGCGTAGAGCTTGCGGATGTCGATCACGCTCGGCCCGACGCTGCCGTGCAAGACCGGCATCGTGACCTGCTTGCCCGTCTTATTGTCGATGAGGGTTACGGTGTCCTTGCCGTCCTCAGTCTGGGTCATCTCGGCACGTCCTTATCGTTGAGGGTCGGGCTTGGCGCCCTTTTTTCGTCGGCGCAGCATAGTTCCATGGCTGCCCGATGGCAACGCACGGAAATGACCTTTATGCTGCACCCGCTGCATCGCGGATGCGAGAAAGCGTTGTCTCGCGTCCTAGCAACTCGGCCACTTCAAAGATCGGCGGCGACACCGTCGAACCGGTCAGTGCAGCGCGCAACGGCTGCGCCACCTTGCCGAGCTTTTCACCGCGTGCCTCGGCAAAGGCGCGGACCTGCGCTTCCAGCGCAGCGGCGGTGAAATCCGGCTCTCCGGCGAAGGCCTCCGCCAGCTCTTTCAACAGATTGCGGCCCTTTTCGTCCAGCAGGGCGGATGCTTTTTCGTCATAGCTGAGTGGCTGCGGCGTGACATAGAAGCGCGCGCTCTGCGCCAGATCGACCACGGTGCGGGCACGCTGCTTCAGGCCATTCATCGCCCGCGTCAGAAGGTCGCGTTCAGCGTCGCTCAGGCCACGGCCGAGTTCCGCCTCCAGGCGCGGGGCGATCAGGCCGACCAACCGGGAATCGTCAGCAAGCCGCATATAATGGGCGTTCAGATTTTCGAGCTTGGCGAAGTCGAAGCGCGACGGCGAGCGGCCGATGCTCTCCAGGTTGAACCACTCGATGGCCTGTTCGGTCGAGATGATCTCGTCGTCGCCGTGCGACCAGCCGAGCCGCAGCAGATAGTTGCGGACCGCTTCCGGCAGATAGCCCATGTCGCGGTAGGCGTCGACGCCCAGTGCACCGTGGCGCTTGGACAGCTTGGCGCCGTCAGGGCCGTGGATCAGCGGGATATGGCCGAAGCGCGGCAAGTCCCAGCCCATGGCATTGAAGATCTGGATCTGGCGGAACGTGTTGGTCAGATGGTCGTCACCGCGGATGACGTGGGTGACGTTCATGTCGTGGTCGTCCACCACCACCGCCAGTAGGTAGGTCGGCGTGCCGTCGGCGCGCAGCAGGATCAGGTCGTCAAGCTGCGCGTTCTGAACCGTCACCTCGCCCTGGACGAGGTCGTTCAGGACGGTCTCGCCTTGCTGCGGCGCCTTCAGCCGGATAACCGGCGCCACGCCCGGAGGGGCATCGGACTCGGGACGATCGCGCCAGCGGCCGTCATAGCGCATCGGCTGGCCGGCCGCCTTCTGGGCGGCGCGCATCTCCTCCAGCTCCGCCGGGCTGCAATAGCAGCGATAGGCCTTGCCGGCGGCCAGCATCTGGTGCGCCACCTCGGCATGGCGGTCCTTGCGTTCGAACTGGCTGACCGCATCGCCGTCCCAATCCAGGCCCAGCCACTGCAGTCCGTCCAGGATGGCGTCGACCGCCGCCTGGGTCGAGCGTTGCCGGTCGGTGTCTTCGATCCGCAGCAGGAACTTGCCGCCGGTGTTGCGGGCGTACAGCCAGTTGAACAGGGCGGTGCGGCCACCGCCGATGTGCAGAAAGCCGGTCGGCGACGGAGCGAAGCGGGTGACGACGGTCATCGGTCTCTCAATTTCCGGTTCGGCGCTGGTATGATGCGCCGGTGGTTCGACACCGTGGTTTAACACAGCCACCCGGCTTGGAGGCAATGCGATGCGTGCATGGACGGTCGTTGAAGGGCCCGCGATCGGCATCGCTGCGCCGCGAGGACATTGCCGGTGACCGCCGCCGGCTGGCCGGAGGAGGAGACGGACGAATCGCCGGCGCTCAGCGGGCGATGGCGGCGCCTGTTGGCAGGCGCGGGCGGGCGACTCGCGGCATTGGCGGGGGCCGAGGGGGAGCGTTGGGTCCTGTGGCTGCCGGTCGCCTTCGGAGCGGGGGTGTCGCTGTATTTCGGCTTGCGGCAGGAGCCGGTCTGGTGGGGCGGGCTGGCGGCGGTCGGCGGCGCGGCGATTCTGTTGTTGGCGGTGCGGCGCTGGTTCGCATTGGCCGGGGTGGCGATGGCTCTGCTGATGGCGGCGGCCGGATTCCTGGTGGCGCAGGCGCATACGGTTCGCATGAAGGCGCCGGTCCTGACCCGAAGCATAGCGGGCACCACCATCATCGGCCGGGTGATGGCGGTGGAGCGCCGGCCGGGTGCGGTGCGGATCACCTTGCGCGAGGCGACGGTCAGCAAACTGGCGCCTGAGCAGACTCCGGCCGCCTTGAGAATCCGCCTGTCAGATCGCAATCCCGCCCCCGCCCCGGGATCGGTGGTTTGGCTGCGGGCGACGCTGTTGCCGCCGCAGGCACCGGCTGAACCCGGCGCCTTCGACTTCCAGCGACGGGCCTGGTTCATGGGGCTGGGCGGGACCGGCTTCGCCACGGGTGCGGTGGAGCAGGTGGAGGCACCGCCGGTCACGGGATGGAGCACGGTTGCCATCGCCTTCGAGCAGGCTCGTGGAGCGATTGCCGAGCGTGTCGCAGCGGCGATCGGCGACCCGGTGGAGGCGAGCGTCACCACGGCGCTGTTGAACGGCGAGGAGTTCGGTATTCCCGAAGCGACGCTGGACGACTTTCGCAACAGCGGACTGGCGCATCTGCTGTCGATTTCCGGCCTGCATGTGGGCATCGCCGCGGGCATCCTGTTCTATGTGGTGCGGGCGCTGCTGGCGGCGGTGCCCTATATCGCGCTGAGGTGGCCGATCAAGAAGATCGCGGCGCTGTTCGGGATCCTGTCGGCGCTCGCCTATACGCTGCTGGTCGGTGCGCCGTTGCCGACGGTGCGGTCGGTGCTGATGACCGGGATGGTGATGGGGGCGATCATGCTGGACCGCCATCCTCTGAGCATGCGGTTGGTCGCCTTCGCCGGGTTGGTCACCATCGCCATGGACCCGGAGGGGATGCTGGGGCCGAGTTTCCAGATGTCGTTCGCGGCAGTGGTGGCGCTGATCGCGGCGTTCGAGCGCGGCAGTGTCCGGCTGGCGGAATGGCGGCGCGATGCGGGATGGCTTGGGCGGGGGCTGTTCTATGTCGGCGGGATTCTGCTGACCAGCGTGGTGGCGACGCTGGCGACCTTGCCCTTCTCGCTCTTCCATTTTCAGCAGATCGCCTTCTATGGCGTGCTGTCCAACCTGATCGCGATTCCCATCACGTCCTTCTGGGTCATGCCGTGGAGCCTGATCGCTTACGCGCTGCTGCCCTTCGGGCTGGAGGCGCCGGCACTGATCGCCATGAACTGGGGTGACCGGGCGGTGATCTGGACCGCGGAGTTCTTCGGCCGCTTGCCCTGGGCCTCGCTGACGGTGCCGGCGATGCCGGTAGAAGGGTTCGCGGCGCTGGTGGTGGGGGGGCTCTGGCTCTGTGTCTGGACACGGCGGTGGCGGTGGCTTGGGATGCTGCCGATCCTGGTGGGATTGGCCTCGCCGATGCTGGTGGAGCGGCCGGATGTGCTGGTGGCGGGAGACGGGACGGTGGTGGCGGTGAGGCTGCCCGATGGGCGGCTCAGTGCCTCGGGCAAGGGCGGTGGGCGGGTGATCGAGACTTGGCGGGAGCGGGATGGGGAGCGGACGGCAGCGGATCCGTGGCCGGTCACGGGGGGATGGAGCGAGGGGGAGCGGTCGCTGAGTTGCGATGCGCTGGGGTGCTTGTATCGGGTGCGGGGGAAGACGCTGGCATTGCCGCGGCTGCCGGACGCGCTGGACGAGGATTGCGGCGCGGCGGATGCGGTGTTGACGGCGGCGGTGGCGCGGGGGTGCCGGGCCGGAGTGGTGGTCGACCGGTGGGCGCTGCGGCATGAGGGAGCGCATGCGCTGACGGTGACGGATGAGGGCGTCCGGGTGGAGACGGTACGGGAGATCAGGGGGGATCGGCCCTGGACCGGGGGGAGGTAGAGGAACTGCCGCTTGCCCCCACCCGAACCCTCCCCCGCTCTCAGCGGACCTACGGTCCGCCTGTCGCGTCAGCACAAAGCGAAGCTTTGTGCGAGAGCTGGGCGGGGGGAGGGGATTGGTGCTGACGCGGGAAAGCTTCAGTACTTGCGGACGAGACCGACCAGCTTGCCCTGCACGCGGACGCGGTCGGCGCCGAAGATGCGGGTTTCGTAGGCGGCGTTGGCGGGCTCCAGGGCCACCGTGTTGCCCTTGCGACGCAGGCGCTTCAGCGTCACCTCGCCTTCGTCGACCAGGGCGACGACGATGGTGCCGTTCTCCGCCGCGTCGCAGCGCTGGATGATGATGGTGTCGTGGTCGAGGATGCCGGCCTCGATCATCGAATCGCCGGAAACCTCCAGCGCATAATGGTCGCCGGCGGTCAGCATCGAGGCGGGGATGTCGACGAAGGCGCTGTTGTCGCGCAGAGCCTCGATCGGCGTGCCGGCGGCGATGCGGCCGTAGAGCGGAAGCTGAACGGTCTCGTTGGCGGCGGCCGGGGTCGGAGCGGGAGGCGCGGTATCGCGGCCGGCGAAAGCGAAATCGCCCTTGATGACGTTGGGCTGGAACTTCGGCTTGGGCGTGGCGCTGCGGTTGCGGGCGGCGTCCAAGCCCTCCGGCAGGCGGAGAACCTCAAGCGCGCGGGCGCGGTGGGGCAAGCGACGGATGAAGCCGCGTTCCTCAAGTCCGGTGATGAGGCGATGGATGCCCGACTTGGACTTCAGCCCCAGGGCGTCCTTCATCTCGTCGAACGACGGCGAGACACCGCCCTGGCCGAGCCGTTCGTGGATGAACAGCAGCAATTCGTGCTGCTTGCGCGTGAGCATGGATGCCTCCCGGCCGTCGCCAGACTGAAGATGGAACAAAAACCAAACGTTGCCTCCATGTTCTAGTTTGGTTCTTGCCGCGCGTCAAGCCCCCCATCGGCTTCTTTTAGAACTTGAACGGAACATTTGGAACAGCATGAAACAGTTTTCGGGGGTGCTGTTCAACTGTTCAATCCGCCTTCGGAGCCCGGTCGCCAAGTCTAGATGCTGAGCGCTCCATCGGTCAGGGAAAGCACGGTCACCATGGCGCCGGCCGGTTCCGGATCGGCGTTGGGCGGACGTGGGATCAGGCAGTCGGCTTGGGCGTAGAGCGTGGTGATGGCGCTGTCCTGCCGGGCGAAGGGCGTGACGGTGAGGACGCCGTCGTGGCCGGCCGTGAGCGTGGCGCGCAGATACTCCTCGCGCCGGTCGTTGGCCTTCAGTGCTGTGGTCAGGCGGGCACGCAGCGGCGGACGGTCGTCCTCGGGCGGCAGGCCCTGCAACAGGCGCAGGATCGGGCGGAGGAACAGGACGCCAGTGACGCCGGTGGAAACCGGGTTGCCGGGCAGGCCCAGCAACGGCACCGATCCGGCCCGGCCGAACATCAGCGCCTTGCCCGGCCGCATCGCCACGGTCTGCACCTCCAGCGCCACGCCGCGTTCGGCCAGCACGTCGCGCACGAAATCGTAATCGCCGTGGGCGGCACCGCCGGTAGTGACCAGCAGGTCGCAGCCGGCCGCACCCTTTGCCAGTTCGGCGACGCTCTCCGGCGTGTCCTTGGCGACGCCGAGATTGTGGGCGAGACCGCCCTGGGCGGCGACCAGGGCGCAGAGGCCGAGCGCGTTGGTGCTGACGATCTGGCTCGGTCCCAGCGGGTCGCCGGGCAGGGCGATCTCGTCGCCGGTGGCGAGGATGGCGATCCGCGGACGGCGATGGACCGAGAGCCAGGGCACATTGCCGCCGGCGGCCAGCGCGATGTCGCGCGCCGTCAGGCGCCGGCCCTTCGGCAGAAGCTCCTGGCCAGCCGTGAAGTCGAAGCCGGCCTGCCGGACGAAGCGGCCGGCGACAACGGCGCGGCCGATCCGGACAGTGGCATCGTCGGCGCTGCAATCCTCCTGCATCACCACGGCGTCGGCGCCATCGGGCAGCGGCGCGCCGGTGAAGATGCGCACCGCCTCGCCAGGGCCGACGCTGCCGTCGAAGGCATGGCCGGCGGACGATTCGCCGATGCGGCGCAGACTGATGGGGGACTCGGCGGTCGCAGCGGCGATGTCGGCGGCGCGCACCGCCCAGCCGTCCATCGCGGCGGCGTGGAAGGGCGGCTGGGTCAGCCGGGCAACCACCGGTTCGGCCAGCACGCGGCCCAGCGCGTCGGGCAGGGCGATGGTCTCCGCCGGCAGAGGGGCGAAGGCCGACAGGATGCGGGCGCGTGCCTCTGCGACGGAGATCATCGGGTTATGCTCCTGAGGATGGGGCGGTGGATGCACCCCATTCGCCGCTCTTGCCGCCGGCCTTGTGCAGCAGGCGGACGTCGGTGATGGTCATGCCGCGGTCCACCGCCTTGCACATGTCGTAGACGGTCAGCGCCGCGACGGTGACGGCGGTCAGCGCCTCCATCTCCACGCCGGTTTGGCCCTTTAGCTTGCAGGTGGCAGTCACGTCCACCGCGTTGCGCGCGGGATCGCAGGAGAGGTCGACCTTGACCGAGGTCAGCATCAGCGGGTGGCACAGCGGGATCAGGTCCGGCGTGCGCTTGGCCCCCATGATGCCGGCCAGCCGGGCGACCGACAGGACGTCGCCCTTCTTCACCCCGCCCTGCATGATGAGCGCCAGGGTTTCCGGCTGCATCAGCACGGTGGCGGCGGCGGTGGCGGTGCGTTCGGTCTCCGCCTTATCGGAAACGTCAACCATCACCGCCTTGCCTTCGGCATCGAAATGGGTGAAGCCGGTCATCGGACGGTCTCCAGAAGCGGTTTTTCCATGAAGACGCTGACGCCGTTGTCCACGTAGCAGGCATAGGGGCCGCGGTCGGTGAAGCCGGCCTTGCGGTAGAGCGCCAGCGCCTCGTGCTGATGGATGCCGGATTCGAGCAGCAGGGCGGTCAGCCCCTCGGCCCGAGCCTGCTCCTCCAGCTGGCCGAGCAGCCGGTCGCCGATGCGATGGCCGCGGGCGGCGGGATCGACATACATCCGCTTCACTTCACCATACCCGGTGGGGTCGATGCGGAGCGCGGCGCAGCCGACCGGAACGCCGTCCTTGCGGGCAACGAAGAAGCGGACGTCCGGCGCCTCCAGCGAGTCGATGTCGAGCAGGTGGCAGGTGTCCGCCGGATAGAGGTCCAGCAAATAGCGGTCGAGCGCGGCGACCAGCGCGACCACAGCATCCTGGCGCGGGCTTTCGGCGGCTATGGCGATTTCCGGCATGGCGTCACACCGGCGCCAGCAGGGCGCGGGTGGCGGCGGTCACGTCGGCCTGCCGCATCAGCGATTCGCCGACCAGGAAACAACGCGCCCCCACCTTCGCCATGCGGGCGAGATCGGCGGGGGTGTAGAGGCCGCTTTCCGCCACCAGCATGCGGTCGGCCGGGACATTGGCCGCCAGTTCCTCCGTCGTCGCGATGTCGACGGCCAGCGTCTTGAGGTTGCGGTTGTTGACGCCCAGCAGCGGCGTCTTCAGCAGCAGCGCGCGGTCAAGCTCGGCGCGGTCATGAACCTCGACCAGCACGTCCAGCCCCTGGGCGAGCGCGGCATCCTCGATCTCCGCCGCCTGGGCGTCGGACAGGGAGGCCATGATGATGAGGATGCAGTCGGCGCCCAGCGCGCGGGCCTCCACGATCTGATAAGGATCGACCATGAAGTCTTTGCGCAGCACCGGCAGGTCCACTGCGGCGCGGGCGGCGACCAGATACTCGTCCTTGCCCTGGAAATAGGGCTCGTCGGTCAGCACCGACAAACAGGTCGCCCCGCCCTCGCGATAGGCGCGTGCCAGCGCCGGCGGGTCGAAGTCGGCGCGGATCAGGCCCTTGGACGGGCTGGCCTTCTTGATCTCGGCGATCAGGCCATAGCGGCCGGCCTCCACCGCGGTGCCGAGCGCCCGGATGAAGCCGCGTGGCGGGTTCGTCTCGTTGGCGGCCTTCGCGGCGGCTTCAACCTCCGACAGCGGGCGGGCGGCCTTGCGGGAGGCGACCAGCGCACGCTTGTCGTCGTTGATGCGGGTCAGAACGTCGCTCATCAGGCCACCGCCTCGTTGGTGATGGCGACCAGCCGGCGCAGGCGGTCGCGGGCACCGCCGCTGTCGATGGCGTCGGCGGCCATCGCCACACCCTCCTTCAGCGTCGCGGCCTTGCCGGCCACATGCAGAGCGGCGGCGGCGTTCAGCAGCACGATGTCGCGATAGGGGCTGCGCACCCCGTCGAACAGCGCGTGGATCGCCTCGGCGTTGACCTGGGCGTCGCCACCCTTCAGGTCCTCGATGCGGGCACGGGGCAGGCCGGCGTCCTCCGGCGTCACCTCGAACACCGTCACCTCGCTGTCCTTCAACTGGGCGACGGTGGTGGGGCCGGTGGTGGTGATCTCGTCCAGCCCGTCGGAGCCATGGACGACCCAGGCGGCCTCGGATCCCAGCCGCTTCAGCACCTGGGCCAACGGCTCCACCCATTGCTTGGAGAAGACGCCGAGCACCTGCCGCTTGGCGGTCGCCGGGTTGGCGAGCGGTCCCAGCAGGTTGAAGACGGTGCGGGTGCCGAGCTCGACACGGGTCGGGCCGACGTTGCGCATGGCGAGGTGGTGGCGCGGCGCCATCAGGAAGGCGATGTGGGCATCCCACAGCGCCTTGCGCACCAGCGCGAAGTCGCAGTCGAGGTTGACGCCCAGCGACCCCAGCACGTCGGCGGCGCCGGATTTGGAGGAGATGGCGCGGTTGCCGTGCTTGGCGACCGGCACGCCGCAGGACGACACCACCAGCGCCGCCGCGGTGGAGATGTTGTAGGTGCCGGCGCCATCGCCGCCGGTACCGCAGGTGTCGATGGTGCCGGGAGGCGCCTCGACCGGGATCGCCTTGGCGCGCATGACGCGGGCGGCGCCGGTGATCTCGTCCACCGTCTCGCCGCGGACGCGCAGCGCCATCAGGAAGCCACCCATCTGCGACGGGGTGGCGTTGCCGGACATGATGATGTCGAAGGCGAAGCCGGCTTCGGCCTCCGTCAGGGCGGCGCCGGTGGCGACCTTGCCCAGGATCGCCTTCATGTCGGACAGATCGCCGCTCATGCCGCGTTCTCCAGGGACGCGCTTTCCGGGCGGGGACGGGTCAGATCCAGGAAGTTCTGCAGGATCTTGTGGCCGTGCTCGCTCTCGATGCTCTCGGGATGGAACTGCACGCCGTGGATCGGCAGCTCGCGGTGGGCCAGCGCCATGATGAGGCCGTCGGCGGTCTCGCCGGTCACCTCCAGGCAGGCGGGCAGCGTCTCGCGCTCGACGATCAGCGAATGGTAGCGAGTGGCGCGGAACGGGCTGGGAAGGCCGGCCAGCACCCCGCGGCCCTCATGCCGGATGTTGTCGACCTTGCCGTGCATGGGGACCGGCGCGCGGATCACCCGGCCGCCGAAGGACTGGCCGATCGACTGGTGGCCCAGGCAAACGCCCAGCAGCGGCAGGCGCGCCTTGGCGGCGGCATCGATCAGCGGAAGGCAGATGCCGGCGCGGTCGGGATCGCAGGGACCGGGCGACAGGACGATGCCGTCGGGGCGCAGGGCCATCGCCTCGTCCACCGTCAGGGCGTCGTTGCGGCGGACCTGCACGTCGGCGCCAAGCTCGCCCAGGTAATGGACGAGGTTGTAGGTAAAGCTGTCGTAGTTATCGATGAGCAGCAGCATGCGCCTTCCGCCTTCCACCTGACCGTCGGGACCGTTCCGGCCCTGTTCCAACGCCGGGGCCGTTCCGGCCCTGTTCCAACAATCGACACCCTAGCGGCTGAGGGGGCGGATTTCCAGCCTCCGCGCAGAACTTCGCCGCTTCACCGGCAGTCGAGTTGCGGCGGGCTCTTCGGGTCGTCCAGGATGGTGCCGCGGATGTCGGTTTCCAGCGTCAGGGTGCAGCGGCGGATGTGGCGCGGCAGGTCGGCGGCGAGCGTCGCCTGGGTGTTTCGATAGCGGCAGATCAGGAAGACATTCTCCCGGCGTGCGCCGGTGAACTCCCAGACCTGGACGATGTTGCGGCTGCGCCGGACCTCGCGGTCGGGGGCCAGGGTGGCGGGTGCCGCGGCGCTCATCTGGCTGGCGCGGTCGCCCTCGACGATGGTGATGCCGGCGAAGCCGTGGCTGTCGCGGCCGGGGTAGGGCGACCAGCCGCCGGGGGCGTCGGGCTGCGCCTGGACCGTCAGGCTGGCCGGGCATTGCAGGCCGCCGGCGGCCTGTGCCGGTGCGGCGTTGGCGCTCAGTAGAAGGGCTGCGGTAACAATGATGGGGCGCATCGGACGGACTCTTCAGGATGGGCTTGGCTTGGGCGGCGGCGGGGGCTTGCCGCCCCGGCCCTTTGCACCGTTTGGGCGGTTGCGGCGGCGGCGGCGGGGTGCCACTGTGCGGCGCTCCGGTCGCAGGATGGACATCGTCACCATGGCCCGCAAGGCGCCTTCGAAAGCCCGCAAGACTTCGCTTCCCCCCTTTCTGTCGAATCCCTTCGTTCTGGCCCTGGCGGCGGTCGCTGCGGTGTTCGCCGTGGCAATGGGCGTCGCCACGCTGACCGGCGGACGGTCCGGCGGCGGGCAGGCGCAGCAGGCACCGGTGCAGCAGGCCGCGGTGACGCCTGCGCCGGCCTCCGCGCCGCCAGCAACGCCGCCTTCACCGCCTGCGGCCAAGGCCGAGGCGCCGGCGCATGCGGCGGAAGGGCCGGAACATGCGGTGCCGGAAAAGCCGGCGCAGGATAAGGCCGAGGCACGTCCGCCCGCCACGACAGTGGCGATGCTGCCGCCGCCGGCGCCCCCGGCCCAGCCGCCGGTGCAGGCCCCGAGCGGCAACGCCGCGCTGTGGCGCAAGAACGCGCTGCCGGCGGAGGTGCCGGTTGGCAAGCCGATCATCGCCATCGTCATCGACGACATGGGGCTGGACCGCAAACGCTCGGCGCGGATGGTCGGGCTGCACGGCCCGCTGACCCTGTCCTGGCTGCCCTATGCCCGCGATCTGTCGGCCCAATCCAAGGCGGCCCGCGCCAACGGGCATGAGCTGATGCTGCACATGCCGATGGAGCCCAGCGTGAAGGCAGATCCGGGGCCGAACGCTCTGCTGGTCTCGCTGGACAAGGGCGAGATCGTGAAGCGGTTCCGCGCGGCACTCGACAGCTTCGACGGCTATGTCGGGGTGAACAACCATATGGGCAGCCGGTTCACCGCCGACCGGGCGGCGCTGGCGCCGGTATTGGCGGAGCTGCATCGCCGGGGCCTGCTGTGGCTCGACAGCCGGACGACGCCCAACAGTGCCGGGATCGGGCTGGCGCAGGAGCTGAAGATGCCCTGGGTCGGCCGCGACATCTTCCTCGACAACGAGGAGACGGTGGCGGCGGTGAAGGCCCAGCTGGCGAAGACGGAACAGGTGGCGAAGCGGCAGGGCTATGCCGTCGCCATCGGCCACCCGCATGATGCGACAATCGACGCCCTGGCGTCCTGGCTGCCGGACGTGCAAAAGCGTGGCTTCGTTCTTGTCCCGGTCAGCGCGGTGGTGCGGACGCACCATGCCGGCGGCTGACCCGACCGAAAAGGAGCCCGTGACGATGGCCGATGCGTACAAGGTGGATGGAATGACCTGCGGCGGCTGCGCCCGCTCCGTTTCCAATGCGATCACCAAGGCGGCCCCCGATGTCGCCGTGACCGTGGATCTCGCCACCGGCACCGTGCTGGTCGATGGCGGTGTGCCGGCCGATGTGGTGCGGCAGGCGGTCGAAGCGGCCGGTTTCGATTTCGGCGGGGCGGCGGCCTGACCGGTTTAGGTGCGGCGCAACAAAACCATTTTCTTGATATGGATATTGCGGCATGCTTGGGACGATGCGATCCGTTCCGCGAGGGTGCGATGCCGTTATATTCCTATCGCTGCAAGGCCTGCGACCATGGGTTCGAGACCCTGGTGC
>NZ_CAMLJP010000009.1 GCF_946480385.1 uncultured Azospirillum sp. | reverse complement strand
ATGTCCACGCCGCGCAGCATCTTGTCGCGGGCGGTGGAGCCGAACTTCACGTCCTTCGCAGCCATGGTCCTGTTCCTCCCCTGATCAAGCGGCCTTCTTGGCGGGCTCTGCGGCAGCCTCGATCACGCCGAGGATGTCGCTCTCCTTCATGATCAGGAGATCCTCGCCGTCGATCTTCACCTCGGTGCCGGACCATTTGCCGAACAGCACGCGGTCGCCGGGCTTCACGTCGAGGGCGATCAGCTTGCCGGCCTCGTCCCGCGCGCCCGCGCCGACGGCGATGACCTCGCCCTCCTGCGGCTTTTCCTTGGCGGTGTCGGGGATGATGATGCCGCCCTTCGTCTTGGTGTCGGATTCGACGCGGCGGACCAGAACGCGGTCGTGAAGCGGTTTGAACTTCATGGTGTGACACTCCTTGAGCGTAAGCGAATGTCTGTCTTTCCCAAGCACGCCCGAATGGGCCGCGCTTTCGGTTGGGGAATTTACTCAGGCTGTTTTTGTCGTCAAGAGGATTTTTGAAGAAGAAGTGTGAAGATTATTTGCGGAATAACTGTCAACGCCAAATGCCCGTGGCCGCTTCCGCAGGCACGGGTGATTTGCTTTGTTCAGATTTACTTAAGGTCTTGCCGACCGGGTTGGGTCGTCGTTTCAGACGGGCGCCGACTCCGGCCGGACCAGGTAGGGTGGGGGGCGCAAGAGTCTGGTCATCGGCATCGCACACATCCTCCGCAGAGCAACATGCAGGACACGGTCTTCGGGTGTGCCGGGATCCTGTGGGGTGAGGCACCCCGGCGCAGGCAAAATTTAGTCAGGCGCAGGCAGGCGTCAAGACTCTCCCGTCCGTCGGAGACTTACCGGACTTTCGAGGCGTACGAGGCCCTCGGCATATGAGCGACGAAAACGGCCGCCCACCGGGAAGGTGGGCGGCCGCTCCGGATCCGTTCGGATCGGCACTATCCATCAGTACGGGCAGTTCACCTTCGGCGCACCGTTGAGCGTCGAGCTGATGCCGGCCGTCACATAGGCCGACGCGATCGGCGTGACCTGCGTCTGCGTCGAGATCACGCCCGTGATCGTGGCGCCGGCGCCGGAGGCGGCGCCGCTCGTCAGGGCGCAGGTCCAGGCCGCGCCGCCCGGGGAGGTGGTCTTGTTCATCGACGCGACGTTGTAGCAGTTGCCGCCGGGCAGGGTGAACTGGCCCATCGCCGACTTCCACTCGCTCCCGGCGCCCTTGCCATAGAAATTGTTGGCGGCGACGACCACGGAACCGGAGGTGTTGATCAGGCTGTTGCCGACGTTGGTGATGACGACGCCGACTTCGTTCGCAACCGTGTCGGAAATGACGACGGTGGCATCGGTGTTCAGGCAGAAGGCGAAATTCTGCGGCGGCAGGGCCGACAGCGTGACGGGACCCGACTGCGCGTTGGCGGCACCGGCGGACAGCACGGCGACGATCGAGAATACGGTGGCGAATGCAAACGTCTTCATTGAACTGCCTCATGGAGTGAAAAGTGAACGACTCCCGTTTAAGATTTTTTCTGTAGGGAGTCGCCGGATTAAAAATTGCCGACGGCGAAATAATACATCCGTAACGAAGAAATATTCTCAGGACATAACAACTTTAAACGGTAGAAGCCGAGCAGGCCTCGAACTTCATCCCATTGCATTCGAGCGCCCTAATGCTCGCAAGGGATGTGGTGCGAATCGGAGGCGATGCGGCGCTCCATTCCCCACCATTTAATCTGCATCAACGCGGGATCCCTCCCCGCCGTGCCAGACTGGACGGCGTGAAGCACAGCGCCGGCCGCGGGCCGTTTGCGATTTTTGCGCCAAACAGCTCGCCGACTGGCAGCCACCATAACGGGAGGACGCCATGGTCATGATGAAAGCGGCGGTGTTCGTCGAACCGGGCCGCATCGTGCTGGACGACAAGCCGGTCCCCGACGTCGGACCGCTCGACGCGCTGATCCGCATCACCACGACGACGATCTGCGGCACCGACATCCACATCCTGAAGGGCGAATATCCGGTCGCCCGCGGCCTGACCATCGGTCACGAGCCGGTCGGTATCATCGAAAAGCTGGGCTCCGCCGTCACCGGCTACCGGGAGGGGCAGCGGGTGATCGCCGGGGCCATCACCCCCAGCGGCCACAGCAACGCCTGCCTGTGCGGCTGCCATTCCCAGGACGGCGCCGGCACCAGGCATGGCTGGAAGCCGCTGGGCGGCTGGCGCTTCGGCAACAGCATCGACGGCTCCCAGGCCGAATACCTGCTGGTGCCCGACGCGATGACCAACCTCGCCCCCGTCCCCGACGGGCTGACGGACGAGGAGGTGCTGATGTGCCCCGACATCATGTCCACCGGCTTCGCCGGGGCGGAGCGCGGCAACATCCGCATCGGCGACACGGTGGCGGTGTTCGCGCAGGGTCCCATCGGCCTCTGCGCCACCGCCGGGGCCAAGCTGAAGGGCGCCACCACCATCATTGGCGTCGATACCGTGCCGGCGCGGCTGGAGATGGCGCGGCGCATGGGCGCCGACCATGTGGTGGATTTCCGCAGTGTCGATCCGGTGGAGGAGATCATGCGCCTCACCGACGGCCGCGGCGTCGACGTCGCCATCGAGGCGCTGGGCACCCAGGCCACCTTCGAGGCGGCACTGCGCGTCCTGCGGCCGGGGGGCACGCTGTCCAGCCTGGGCGTCTATTCCGGCGACCTGCGCCTGCCGCTGGGGCCGTTCGCCGCCGGGCTGGGCGACCACACCATCGTCACCTCGCTCTGCCCTGGCGGCAAGGAGCGGATGCGCCGGCTGATGGGCGTCGTCGCCTCCGGTCGCGTCGACCTGAAGCCGCTGGTCACCCACCGCTTCACGCTCGACCAGATCGAGACGGCCTATGAGCTGTTCGGCCACCAGCGCGACGGCGTGCTGAAGGTGGCGATCACGCCGAACTGACGGCGGTCGCGACGCCGGGCTCCCCTATGCGCGCCCTCCTATGCCTCGTTTGTAGACGATCAGGAAGGCCACGGCGCAGAGGAAGGGCAGCCCGGCGTCGCGCAGGTCGTTGTTGAGATGCAGCATGGCGGCATAGAGAACGATGCCGGTCACCGCGATCGTCGGCAGCAGGGCGTCGGCGATGCCGAGGATGCCGCGCCCGTCCAGCCAGGCCCCCACCGCCAGGGTCGCGCGGACCAGCACGATCAGGATGAGGAAGGCAATGCCGGCCAGCAGGACATATTCCAGGGCGACTGCCGCCGGCAAATAGATGGCGGGAACCGATCCGGCGAGGACCGGCGACAGCGCGCCATGCGCCGACCTCACCGCGGCGACGGCGAAGTAATGCAGCGCGGTCGCCAGCAGCAGATTGCCGGACAGCAGGTCCACGGTCCGCCAGGACAGGAAGGCCGGCCAGCGGATGCGGTCGAGGGCGAGGAACGCCAGCGCGGTCGCGCTGCCGAACAGCAGGGCATAGTCGGGCGACAGCGGCCATTTCGACAGTCTGTGCCCGAGGACCGCGACGTCGAACAGCGCCACCGTCAGGCCCAGCAGGGCGATGACGGCGGTGCGGGAGGACCGCCGGTGATGGGCGAACAACCGCCCGGCGGCGACGAAGAGAATCCACGGAAAGACCGGGAACCAGCCCGGAAATGGCGACGCGAACAGGTCGTAGACGTAGGGCAGCGGAAGGACGACCCAGGCGCCGCACAGCGCAAGAAGAAAAAGCGCGATGAACACCCGGTTTGCGGCGCCGACACTGGCGTGGATGTCGAACAGAAGCCGGGCGGCGAATAGAAACATGAAGAAGTCGCTGGTGAACGGGTTCTTCTCCTGGTACAGGCCGTGGATTGCCGCCAGGATGAACAGCTTCAGATGGCCTTCGATCCGCCGGGCCAGCGGCTTTTTCAGGAAATGATCGAGCGTCATTCCGAAGGCGAAGAAGAACATCACCGGCGCCAGTTCGAACACGAACTGCAGGACGTTGACGAGGTGGTAAGCGTCCGGGATCGTGCGGCCCCAATGGGCCGCCACCATGAAGACAAGGGCGGTGACGCGGATGACGTCCAGGCTTCTGTCCCTGGCCGGCTGCGGGGTCGGCATCAGCATAGGGTCACTCCCAGGCAAGGGCGGAGCCGTGCTCCGGCCTGTCGTGGCGAGGGTTTCGATCGGGCTGGCTGGCATCCGGTGCTCCCTCATGGCCGGCCCCTCATGACCGGTGCGCCCGGGCGATGCGCAGGCGTCCCGGCAGCGACGCCGCCCAGGCGGCGACCGCCGCCCTCTCCCTGCGGCCGAGCATCCAGACCATGAAGAGGGTCGCCCCCGCATAGAGCGGCAAGGCGGTCAGCGTCTTGGTGTAGAAGGGATCGAATCCGTCTTCGTAGCGCCAGAAGGGCACGACCGCGAAGGGGGCCAAGGCCGCGACGCCGAAGATCCAGCGGGAGAACCACCAGGACGGCACCAGCGCGGCCAGCGCCAGCGGCCACAGCATAAACCACGGCCAGAGGTGGGTCGACAGGCCGAACACCACCGCCGCCATCACAGCGGTGGCGGCCTTCCAGGCGCTCTCCGCGGTCGGCCGCCGGTACAGCGCAGCCAGCGTCCACAGGGCGAAGCCGGCGAAGGCGCCGCGCACCAGCCAGCGCAGGGGGGCCATGTCGATGCCCAGCAGCCGCTCCGCCACCCGGACGACGTCCACCGGCTGCAGCCACTGCCATCCGGACATGCCACGGACGGCGTCGAAGAAGGCGGGCGAGCGGTAGAAGAGGAACAGGACGGCCAGGAAAAAGGCGGCGGCAGGAATCCCGCGCAGCAGGTAGGCGGTCAGCTTGCCCTTGAAATCCATGTTCCGGGATTTGCCGAGCCTGTAGAGCAGATCGACGGAGACCAGGGCGGCGCTGGTGTATTTGCAGGCGGCCGAGGCCGCCAGCGCCAGTGGGCCGGCGCGGTCGCCGGCGGAAAGGCGCATCAGCCACAGCAGCATCAGGACGACCATCGCCATGTCGTTGTGCGCCTCGCCGGCCGAATAGATGTGGCCGATGGGCAGCCAGCCGAAGGCGACGAGCCCGGTGGCGGCGGTCGCCCCGTCATGAGTCCGGCCGATCCGCCGGATGATGGCGAGCCCGCCGATCCAGGCGCCCGCCAGGATCAGCTTGAACATAAGCCCAGTCACCCAGACATTCCCGCCGCTGAGCGCCATGACGCCGGCCGAGACCACCGCCCACAGCGGGCCGTAGGTCATCATCGCCGGCACCTCGTCGAACGGGAAGGCGGCGGCCTGCTCCGGCGTGAAGGGGACATAGTAGGGGTTCTGTCCCCGGACGACCTCCTCGCCCCACAGCGCGGAAAACCAGATGTCCTGAGTCATCACCGGAAAGGAGGGGATGCTGACGGCGGTGAAGACGACCGGCCACAGGAACAGCCGGTCCGTCACTGCCTTCGGAATCGGCCCGTCGGCGTCGGACAGCCAGCGGAACAGCCATGCGGCCAAGGCGACCGGAAGGGCGAGCGGCAGGCAATAGGCCAGGAAATACAGGCCGTCATGGGTGAAGACGTTGCCGGCGGTCAGCGCATGGGCCAGCGGGACGGGCAGGTCGGCGATGGAAGCCGCCAAGCGGTCGAAGAACGCCGCCTGATTGGGCAGGCCGACTTCCCCATAATGGGTATTCGATGCGGCGAGGAAATAGCTCAAGACCGAAAATGACAACAAGCACAGGGTTGTCGTCAGTCCAAGACGATCAAGGATCTTGATTGACCCGGCGTCGAATCCGCCGGGTGAAGGGGCGTCCGCAGGCGGTGTCTGTGTTTGAAACGGCATCCGCATTTCGCCCACCAATGATGTTCCCGACGGGAAGGCCGGTAAATACGTTAGCGGAAGTCGGCGGAACCGATAAATTTCTAAAGAGATTCTAGAGAGATTGCTCCGGCGCTAATGCCCCGATTGCCTGTCGGACGGCGGTCATTTGCCTTGCGTGCGCGCCGGCTTCTTTCGCCTCCGCGCGGTCGGGGCAAGCAGGCCGCAAGTCGGCGGCAAAAGTCCGGCATGTCGGACCCATCCAGGGCCCATCGGAGAGAGCTGGAACGACTGTCGGATTGCCGCGGCGAACTTTCGGCTGCCCGACGCCATCCTGTTTCACCGTCGGAACCGCGATGCTCCCGCAATTCGCGGGGCGAAAGAAGAAAGCCCCTCTCCCATGGAGGAAGGGGGGCTTCAAGGTCACGCGCAACACCAGAGAAGGAGAGACGACACCAAAAGAAACCGGAGCTTACTTCGCTAGATCGACCGCCTCGGCCAGGCGCTTCACCGCGTCCTGCGAGGACATGGTGGAGTTGAAGTGGGCGGTGACGACGTCCAGGAAGGCGCCGCGGACGGCACCGGGGACCGCCATCTCGTGGGCCATCGAGGGCACGGCGCTGTTGCTGTCGATGGCGGCCTTCAGGTCGTCCATCGACTTCACCGCGCATTCGTCGAAGCTGTCGCGCGCCATGTCCTGGCGGGCGGGGATCGAGCCCTTCAGCACGTTGAAGGTCTCCTGGAACTTCTTGCCCAGGATCAGCTTGGCCAGCAGCTTCTGGCCGGCGGTGCGGTCGGGGTCGGCCGAGCTGAACATGACGAAGCTGTCGGAATTGACGATGTAGCCCGACTTGCCCGGCACATGGGCGCAGACGAAGTCCTTGCCCGGCACCTTGCCGGCGGCGGTCAGCTCGCCCTTTTCCCAGTCGCCCATGATCTGCATGGCGGCCTGCCCGTTCATCAGCAGCCCGGCGGCGAGGTTCCATTCGCGGCCGGGGAAGCCGTCATCGACATAGCCGCGCAGCTTGCGCATCTGGTCGAACACCTTGACCATCGTGTCGCTGGTCAGCGACTTCTCGTCCAGTTCCACCAGAGCCTTGCGGTAGAAGTCGGCACCGCCGAGGCCGAGGACCACATCCTCGAACAGCGCGCCTTCCTGCCAGGGCTGGCCGCCATGGGCGAGCGGGATGATGCCGGCGGCCTTCAGCTTCTCGGCGGCGGCGTTGAACTCGTCCCAGGTCTTGGGGATCTCGACACCGGCCTTCTTCATCGCCTGCGGGTTGACCCACATCCAGTTGACGCGGTGGATGTTCACGGGAACGGCGTAGTAATGGCCCTTGTAGGTCACCACGTCGCGGATCTGCGGCGGCAGGATGGCGTCCCAGTTCTCCGCCTTGGCGACGTCGTCCAGGGTCGCCAGCTTGCCCTGCGCCGCCCATTCCTTGATGTTCGGACCCTTCAGCTGCACCGCGTTCGGCGGATCGCCGGCCAGCACGCGGGAGCGCAGGACGGTGCTGGCCGCGTCGCCGCCGCCACCCGCCACCGGCGCGTCGATCCACTTGCCGCCCGCCGCTTCGAAGTCCTGGCGCAGGGCGCCCGCCGCCTTCGATTCGCCGCCGGAGGTCCAGTAATGCAGCACCTCCACCTTCGGCTCGGCCTGGGCCGGCGCGGCCAGCAGGGCGCCGGCCATCACGGTGGCGATCGCGGTTATGCCGAGGATCGATGTGCTGAGAGACGGCATCTTGGACATTTCCCCCTGTTCCCTTCTTCGTTCGGTATTCCGGCTGGCCGTTCGGCCGCTTGAGGAACTCTATCCCGCACGCAATTCGACGCCCGGATTATTTGGTAACAACGCCTTTTCACGGCAGCGTCGCTGTTACGCAACCGTTACAAACCGGCCCTGGCGGCGCACTGTACCCGGACCGGCCGGGGAGGCTACACTCGGCGCCAACAAAGAAGAATGCGCCATACGGAATAGGGAAGGAAAAGCATGGAGCGCGCACGCCATCTCCTGGTCGTGGACGACGATCCCGAGATCCGGGACATGCTGCATGATTTCCTGGTGAAGAGCGGATTCCGCGTCTCCACCGCCGGCGACGGGCGTGAGATGGCGCGGGTGCTGGCGCAATGGCCGATCGACCTCATCATCCTCGACGTCATGCTGCCGGGGGAGGACGGGACCAGCCTGTGCCGCGGACTGCGCGCCAAGTCGGAGACCCCGGTCATCATGCTGACCGCGATGGGCAGCGAGGTCGACCGCATCGTCGGTCTGGAGGTCGGGGCCGACGATTATCTGGTGAAACCCTTCAGCGCCCGCGAACTGCTGGCCCGCATCCGCGCCATCCTGCGCCGTTGCGGCGGGCCGGAGCCGGTGCGCGAACGGCCGCGCGTGCTGGGCTTCGCCGGCTGGTCGCTCGACCAGGGGCGGCGGGAACTGCGCACGCCCGACCGGGTGGTGGTGCATCTCAGCCAAGGCGAATACGCCCTGCTCGGCACGCTGCTGGAACGCGCGCCGCAGGTGGTGGAGCGCACCGAACTGCTGGAGAAGCACCGCGGCGACACTTCGATTCCCTTCGACCGCAGCATCGACATCCAGATCAGCCGCCTGCGCCGCAAGCTGGAGGAAGGGCCGGGCGGCTCGGCCCTGATCAAGACGGTGCGCGGCATCGGCTATCAGTTCACTGCGACGGTGGTGGACCAGGGCGAATCCGTCAGCTCCGGAACCAGTTCCGGGACCGGCCGTGGCGCTTGAGCGTCTGCTGCCGGTCCGGCTGCGCGCCGCCCGTCTGCGCCACCGCATCCTGTTGGCGATGGTCGCGCTTCTGGCGCTGACCCATGGCGGTGCGCTGGTCGGCATGCGTCTGGTCGACGACCGCGCGCGGGAACTGCTGACCGCCCACCGGCTGGGACCGGCGATGGCCGCAGCGGTGGAAGCGGCCGACCGCGCGGTGCTGGACGGCGTCGCCGCCGGGCCGGCGCTGGCGCTGAGCGGTCTGCCCGATCTGTCGGTGTCCTGGCAGGCCCCCGGCACCCCCACCGTGCCTGCGGGCTGGGTGCTCGACGGGGTGGCCGACGCGCCGCGTCCGGTGTTCGTCGCTGCCGCGCGCGCCCTGCTGCCGCTCCAGCCCGCCCATGCCCAGACACTCGCCGAATCGCTGTCCCTGGTGGCGGAGGACACCGCGGCCCAGCTGCGCGACGCCCGCGTCTATGTCCAGCTTGCCGGCGGCGGCTGGCTGGAATTCGCCAGTCCGCGCTTCTGGCGGCCGCGTAGCACGCCGTTCGAAATGGTGCTGGCCGGGCTGGCGGCCTTCGGTCTGGCGCTGGCGGTCCTGCTCTGGCTGCCCGGCCGGCTGGTCCGCCCGCTGGAATCGCTGGCCGAGCAGGCGACCCGTCCGCACGACCGCCTGCACCCCCGCCCCCTGCCGGAGGATGGGCCGGAGGAGGTCGCCTCGCTCGCCCGCGCCTTCAACCAAGCGCGCAATGCGCTGCGCGACCTGATGGAGGGGCGCACCCATCTGCTGGCGGCGATCAGCCACGATCTGCGCACCCCGGCGACGCGGCTGCGGCTGCGCGCCGAATATGTCGATGACGACGCGCTGCGCGCCAAGATGATGGCGGACATCGACGAGATGGCGGCGATGGTCACCGCGACGCTGGAATTCCTCGGCGACGACGTTCTGCGCGAGGAGGTGGAGGTGGTCGCCTTCGCCAGCCTGCTGCAGAGCCTGTGCGATGATTACGCCGACACCGGCGCGCCGGTGACCTACCACGAGCCGCCGCCGCTGCAGTTCGCCGCCGTCCGCACCATCTTCGGCGGCGGGGTGGAGCGCAACGACCGCTTCGACCAGCCGCGCCAGCTCCGCCTCGCCGGCCGCCCGTCCAGCCTGCGCCGCGCCTTCGCCAACCTGATCGACAACGCCATCAAATACGGCGAGCGCGCCACCGTCTCCGTCGATGCCGACGCCGCCGAGATCGTCGTCGACGTCTGCGACGAAGGACCGGGCATCCCGGAGGCGGAGATCGCCAACGTCTTCAAGCCCTTCGTCCGGCTGGAAGGCTCCCGCAACCGCAAGACCGGCGGCAGCGGGCTGGGGTTGTCGATCGTGAAGTCGATCGTCGAAGCCCACCAAGGGCGGATCGAGCTGAGCAACCGCGCCAGCGGCGGCTTGCGCGTCAGGGTGACGCTGCCGCGGATGTTGTGAGCCTATCCAGAGATCCCCTCTCCTCGGGGGGAGAGGGGACTATTCGCAACCCCCGCCGCTCACTTGTCCCAAACCGGCGCAAGCCCCGCCGGGCTCACGATCCGCCCATTCGGTTGCGCCAGCTTCGCAATCGCCGCCATGTCGCCCTCGTCCAGCGTGAAGTCGAACACCGCGAAGTTCTCCGGCACCCGTTCCGGCTTGGCGGTCTTGGACAGCACAATGTGCCCCTGCTGGATCAGCCAGCGCAGCGTCACCTGGGCCGCCGTCTTGCCGTACTTGGCGCCGATCCGCTGCAGGTCAGGATCGCGCGGCACCTTGCCGTCGGCCATCGCGTAATAGGCGGTGATCGCCACGCCCAGCTCCCTGGCCGCCGCCGCCATCGCGCTCTGGTCGAGATAGGGGTGGACCTCGATCTGGTTGGTGACGATGGGGGCTTGGCTGCGCTGCACCGATTCCCGCAGCTGGGCGATGTTCTGGTTGCTGACGCCGATGAAGCGGGTCTTGCCGGCGGCCTGCACCGCGTTCAGCATTTCGATCTGGTCGGCGATGGCGACCTGATCGGCCGGCCAGTGCAGCAGAAGCAGATCGACCCGGTCGACCTTCAGCTTCTCCAGGCTCTCATCCACCGATGCGGCGAAGAGGTCGGGGCTGTACTTGTCCACCCAGACCTTGGTGGTCAGGAACAGATCGTCGCGACGGGCACCGGCGGCTTGCAAGGCGCGGCCCAGCGCTGCTTCGTTGCGGTAGATCTGCGCGGTGTCGAAATGGCGGAAGCCGGATTCCAGCGCCGCCGGAACCACCCGCTCCACTTCCTCGTCCGACATGCGGAACACGCCGAAGCCCAGTGCGGGAATCTCGGCGCCATTCGCGTTCACGGTCTGCATCCTGTTTACTCTCCTAACCAGCGCCGCAGCGGATTACTCGGGCGCGTCAATTCGGTTGCATGCAGACATATGGCGGGAAGGGCGGTCTGCAAACCGCCTCTCCCGCCATATCACCTGTGAATTCAATTCACAGTTCGCACCCGGCGAAGCATCACATCAGCTTGTCGAGCGTGATCGGTAGATCGCGGATGCGCTTGCCGGTGGCGTTGTAGACGGCGTTGGCGACGGCGGCGCCGACGCCGGTGATGCCGATCTCGCCGATGCCGCGGGCACCCATCGGCGCCTGTGGGTCGGGGATGTCGGTGTAGAGGTTCTCGATGGCGGGGACATCCATCTGCACCGGCACGTGATAGTCGGCCAGCGAGGCGTTGACGATGCGGCCGCTGCGCGGGTCGAAGTTGGTTTCCTCGGTCAGCGCCAGCCCGATCCCCATGATGATGCCGCCCTTGAACTGGCTCGTCGCCGTCTTGGCGTTGAGGATGCGGCCGGCGTCGAAGGAGCCGAGGAAGCGCGAGACGCGGACCTCCCCGGTGATCTCGCTGACCCGAACCTCGCAGAACTGCGCGCCGTAGGAGTGCATCGAGAAAGCCCCCATCTCCGCCGGCGGTGGGGCTTCGGCCTCGCAGACCAGCTCGTCGCGTGCCGCCCGCCGCAGGATCGATTCGTAGCTTTCGAAGCGCGCGGCATCCTCGCGGTGGCCGATGCCGCCGTCCCGCATCTCGACCTCGGCGAGCGACAGGCCGGCCAGCGGCGAATCGTTGCCGGCGAGCTTCAGCAGTTCCTCGACGAAGACCTCGGCTGCGGCGATGACGGCGCCGCCGATCGAGGCCGTCTGGGTCGAGCCGCCGGCGATCACCCCGCGCGGCAGGCTCGTGTCGCCATACTCGAAGGTGACGTTGCCGATCGGAACGCCGAGCCGGGCGGCGATGTGCTGGACCTGGGCCGTCGCCGTGCCCATGCCCATGTCATGCACCGCGGTCGAGACGGTGACCTGCCCACCGGCTGTCAGCCTGATCCGCGCCGCACCGCCGGGGAAGCGGTGGTAGGGATATGTGGCCGTCGCGCAGCCCATGCCGATCAGCCACTCGCCGTCCCGCCGCTGGCGCGGCGTCTTACTGCGGCGGTCCCAGCCGAACCTCGCCGCGCCCTTTTCATAGGCCGCGATCAGGTGGCGGGAGGAGAAGGGCTTGCCGCTGGTCGGATCCTTCTCCGGCTCGATGCGCCGGCGCAGCTCGATGGGGTCGAGACCGAGCGTTGAAGCCAGTTCGTCGATCGCGCATTCCAGCGCGAAGGTGCCGACGGATTCGCCGGGCGCCCGCATGAAGGTGTTCGCCAGCATGTCCATGTCGGCGACCTCCTGGGCCAGCCGGATGGACTTGGCGGCATAGAGGTGGCGGGCGGGGAAGGTGAACTGTTCCGGACAGGAGTTGTGGGTGGTCATCGCCACGATGCCGGTGTGGATCAGCGCGTCCAGCCGGCCGTCGGCGCTGGCGCCCAGTGCCACGCGCTGCTCCGTCACCGTCCGGCCGCCGACGATGCGGAACACCCCCTCGCGCGACAGCATGATGCGCACCGGTCGGCCGGCGAGCTTGGCGGCGGCACAGGCGAGGATCTGGTGGTCCCACAGGCACTTGCCGCCGAAGCCGCCGCCGACGAAGGGGGAGGAAACCCGGACCTTGTCCGGCTCCAGACCGAAAATATCGGCCAGCTGCCCCGCCGTCAGGTCGAGAAGCTGGCTTGCGTCATGCACCCGCAGCTCGTCACCGGTCCAGGCGACGGTCGCCGCATGCAGCTCGATGGCATTGTGGTTGTGGCGCGGCGTCCGGTAGATCTGGTCCACCTGCACCGCCGCGCCTTTCAGAGCGGCCTCGGCGTTGCCGATCTCCATCACCGGCGGCTGGCCCAGGAGGTTGTCCAGCTGGCGCGGCGTCTTCTTCGCCTCGTCGAAGGACGTCACCGCCGGCAGCGGCGCATAGTCGGCCGTCACCAGCGAGGCGGCATGGTCGGCCTGCTCCTGCGTCTCGGCGAGGACGACGGCGATGGGCTGGCCGTTCCAGTGGATTTCGTCATCCTGCATGACCGGCAGGTCGCTCGCCCCGGCGGCGGTCGGCGAGGACATCATCAGCGACGGCGCCTTCATCCGCGGCGCGTTGCGGTGGGTCATGACCAGCACGACGCCGGGAGCCGCTTCGGCTGCCGCGGTGTCGAGCGCCGTGATCCGCCCGCGTGCGACGGTGCTGTAGGCGAGTGCGGCGTGGCAGAGTCCCTCATAAGGAAACTCGGCGGCGAATTGAGCCTTGCCCTGAACCTTCAGCGGCCCGTCGATGCGCGAGACCGGCTGGCCCAGTGCGCCATGCTTTTGAATGAGGGTATCCTGCGTGATCGCCGGCTGCCAGCGACCGGGCAGGGTGTTTGCGGAGTCGGATTGCATGCTCATGCGTCGTCTCCCGTCAGCTCGCCGAGGACGGCGACGATCGTCCGTTTCGCCAGTTCGATCTTGAAGGCGTTGTCGCGAAGCCCGGTCGCGGCGGCCAACTCCGCCTCCGCGGCGGCGTGGAAGCTCTCCCGGTTGGCCGGCCGGCCCTTCAGCGCCGCTTCGGCCGCCGAGGCCCGCCACGGCTTGTGGGCGACGCCGCCGAGCGCCAGCCTTACGTCGCGCACCACGCCGCTGTCGTCGATGTCGAGAGCGGCTGCGACCGAGACCAGCGCGAAAGCATAGCTCGCCCGGTCACGCACCTTGCGGTAGGTGGAGCGGCGGGCGAAGGGCAGGGGCGGGATCTCGACCGCGGTGATCAGCTCGCCCGGCTTCAGCTCGGTCTCGATGTCCGGCCGGTCTCCCGGCAGGCGGTGCAGGTCGGCAAGCGCGATGTTGCGCGGCCCGGCCGGACCGTCCAGATGCACCATCGCGTCGAGTGCGGCGAGCGCCACGCACATGTCGGACGGATGGGTGGCGACGCAGGCCGGCGACGCGCCGAGGATCGCGTGGTAGCGGTTGAAGCCGTCGCGGGCGTCGCAGCCGGCGCCCGGCTGCCGCTTGTTGCAGGCCGCAGCAGTGTCGTAGAAGTAGCGGCAGCGGGTGCGTTGCAGGATGTTGCCGCCGACCGTCGCCATGTTGCGGATCTGGGCGCTGGCCCCGGCAAGGATCGCGCGGGCGAGGACCGGGTAATGCCTGCGCACATGGCCATCGGCGGCCAGCGCGGTGTTGGTCGCCGCCGCCCCGATCAGCAGACCGCCGTCGGCGCGCGGCTCGATCCCGCGCGGCAGGCCGGTGACATCGACCAGCATCTCCGGCCGCTCGACCGTCTCGCGCATCAGGTCGACCAGATTGGTGCCGCCGCCGAGATAGCGAGCCGCGGCGTTGCCCTTCGCCAGCTCGATGGCGGCGGACGCGTCGGATGCCCGTTCGTAGGTGAAGAGGTTCATGCCGGGGCCCTCTCCTGCGTGGAGGCAGGCATCTTGTCCAGCGTTTCCGAGATGGCCTCGATGATGCCGTTGTAGGCGCCGCAGCGGCACAGATTGCCGCTCATGCGTTCGCGCAGTTCCCGCTCGTCGACGGTGACGCTGGCCGCTGCAAGGTCGGCGGTGACGACGCTCGGGACGTTGCGTTCGATCTCGCGCGCCATGCCGATGGCGGAACAGAGCTGTCCGGGCGTGCAATAGCCGCACTGGAAGCCGTCATGCTCGACGAAGGCTTCTTGCAGCGGGTGCAGGCTGCCGTCGGTGCCCAGCCCTTCGACGGTGGTTATGCTGCGGCCCTGATATTGGACCGCCAGCGCCAGACAGGAATTGATGCGTTCGCCGTCGACCAGCACGGTGCAGGCGCCGCAGGCGCCCTGGTCGCAGCCCTTTTTGGTCCCGGTGAATCCCAGACTGTTGCGGAGGAGGTCGAGCAGCGAGCTGCGGATGTCCGCCTCGACCTCGACGTTTTGTCCATTGATGGTGAAGTTCATCAGCGCATTCCTCGTATCGGAACGGATGCCGTGTCGGAACGAATTGTCGCGCGGTCTTATGGGCGACGGTCCGTAACGGCCATGCGCCCCTTCCGGTTCTTGACCGGTGACAGCCAGAGGTCGGCGTCCCGCCCCGCGGGCGGACTGAGCCGGCCTGATAACCGTCAGCGGCGCCGGAAATCACGATGGCCGGGCAAAAATTTTTCTGTCGGGTCCGCATCAGGGATTCGGGCCGCCGAAACGACGACAGGGCCGTTCGCCTCTCCCAAGCTATGAGAAGAGGCGAACGGCCCTGTCGGGGATAAGTGCTCCGGCCGGGAAAGCCGGGCGTCAGTTCAAATCCGCTGTTCGGTCTTCGGGTCGAACAGGTTCGCGCGGGCCATGTCGATCATGAAGTCGGCGGTCTCGCCCTCCGCCACCCGGTCGCTCGGTTTGATGCGGGCGACCACCTCGTGGCCGTTCAGCTCGACATAGGTGATGGTGTCGGCGCCGGTCGGCTCCAGCACATTGATTCCGCAGGCGACCTTCACCAGCGCCGGGTTTCCGGCGGCAATCGCCGGGTCGTAGCAGGTGATGGCCTCCGGACGGATGCCCAGGATCACCTCCTGGCCCAGCCAATGGCCGGCTTGCTCCGGCGCCTGGAACAGCGGCAGGAAGCCGCTGCGCTCGCGCCCGACGCTGACGCCCAGCCGGTCGCCCTCGGCCGACAGGGTGCCGCGCACGAAATTCATGGTGGGGGAGCCGATGAAGCTCGCCACATACATGTTGGCCGGCCGCTCATAGACCTCCTGCGGCGGCGCGAACTGCTGGACGACGCCCTCCTTCATGATGGCGATGCGGCTGGCCAGCGTCATCGCCTCGATCTGGTCGTGGGTGACATAGACCACGGTGGTGCCGAGCCGCTGGTGCAGCTTCTTGATCTCGGTGCGCATGTCGACGCGCAGCTTGGCGTCCAGGTTGGACAGCGGCTCGTCGAACAGGAACACCTTGGGGTCGCGGACCAGGGCGCGGCCCATGGCGACGCGCTGGCGCTGGCCGCCAGACAACTGCGCCGGCTTGCGGTCCAGCAGATGCTCGATCTGAAGCAGTTTGGCGACGCGGCGGATGGCGCCGTCGCGCTCGGTCTTCGACTGGCCGCGCATCTCCAGCGAGAAGCCGATGTTCCGCGCCACCGTCATGTTGGGGTAGAGCGCGTAGGACTGGAACACCATGGCGATGTCGCGGTCCTTGGGATGGACCTCGTTGACCACGCGCTGGTCGATGCGGATCTCGCCGGCACTGATGGTCTCCAGACCGGCGATCATGTTGAGCAGGGTGGATTTCCCGCAGCCGGACGGCCCGAGCAGGACGAGGAATTCGCCGTCCGTCAGGTCCAGGTCGATGCCCTTCAGGACCTCGACGCTGCCATACTGCTTGCGGACATTGTTGATGCTGAGAGTCGCCATCGGAAGATCACCCCTTGACGGAGCCGGCGGTCAGACCGCGGATGAAGTATTTCCCGGCGAGCACATAGACGACGAGGGTGGGCAGGCCGGCGATCATCGCCGCCGCCATGTCGACGTTGTACTGCTTCACGCCGGTGGTGGTGTTGACGAGGTTGTTCAGCGCGACCGTCACCGGCTGGGCGCCGCCCGCCGCGAAGGACGCCCCGAACAGGAAGTCGTTCCAGATCTGGGTGAACTGCCAGATGATCGTCACCACCAGGATCGGCAGCGACAGCGGCAGCATGATCTTGGTGAAGATCTGGAAGAAGCCGGCGCCGTCGATGGTCGCCGCCTTCACCAGATCGTCGGGGATGCTGACGTAATAATTCCGGAAGAACAGCGTGGTGAAGGCGAGCCCGTACACCACATGGACCAGGATCAGCCCGCCGGCACTGCCGGCCAGCCCGAGCGCGCCCAGCGTCTGCGCCATCGGCAGCAGGATCACCTGCGACGGCAGGAAGCTGCCGAACAGGATCATGCCGAACACGATGTTGGCGCCGCGGAACCGCCACTTGGTCAGGGCATACCCGTTCAGCGCCCCGAACACGGTGGAGATAACGACCGCCGGTACGACGATGACGATGGAGTTGAGGAAATAGGGCGCCATGCCGCGGCAATCGGCGCCGATGCGGGCGCGGTTCCAGGCATAGCTCCAGGCGTCCAGGCTGAAATCGCGCGGCAGCGACAGCAGCGAGCCGGTGCGGATCTCCTCCGGGCTCTTGAACGAGGTGGTGATCATCAGCAGCAGCGGCAGCAGGTAATAGGCCGCGAACAGCAGAAGGATCAGATACAGGCCCCAGCGGGCGATGCGCGCGCCGGTGCCCTGCGCCGGCGGCAGGGCGGAGGTCAGGCTAGACACGCTTGCCTCCCTTCAGTTCGGAATAGAGGTAGGGCACGATGATCGCCACCACGGTCGCCAGCATCATCAGCGCGCTGGCCGACCCGATGGCGATCTGGTTGCGGCGGAAGGTCATCTCGTACATGAAGGTCGCCGGCAGGTCGGAGGCATAGCCGGGACCGCCGCCGGTCAGCGCCACCACGAGGTCGTAGCTCTTGACCGCGAGGTGGGCGAGGATGACGAAGGCGCTCATGAACACCGGCCGGATCGACGGCAGGACGATGCCCCAATAGATGCGCGGCAGGCTGGCGCCGTCGAGATAGGCCGCCTTGATGATCTCCTGATCGACACCGCGCAACGCCGCCAGGAACAGCGCCATGACGAAGCCGGAGCTTTGCCAGACCGCGGCGATCACCAGCGTGTAGACGGCGGTGTCCTGCTGGACGATCCAGTCGAAGGTGAAGGCGGGGAACCCCAGGTCGCGCACGAATTGCTGGATGCCGATGCCGGGGTTCAGGATCCATTTCCAGGCGGTGCCGGTGACGATGAAGCTGAGCGCCATCGGGTAGAGATAGATGGTGCGCAATGCCCCTTCGCCGCGGATGCGCTGGTCGAGCAGAACCGCCAGCAGGATGCCGATGACGAGGCTGATGCCGATGAACAGCCCGCCGAAGATCAGCAGATTCTCGATGGCGACGTACCAGCGCTCGATCCGCCACAGCTTGGAGAAGGCGTCGGCGCCGACCAGCTCGTAGGACGGCAGCATCTTCGAGTTGGTGAAGCTGATATAGACCGTCCAGGCGATGAAGCCGTAGACGAACAGCAGGATCGCCGCGAAGGACGGGGCGACCACCAGCTTCGACAGGTGCCGCTGCGCCACGGCGCGCAGCCCGGTCGTCCGCGGCGGAGCGGCGCTGCCGGGGATGGTCCCGGCGGCGTTCTCTCCGGGGGCCGGCCGATAGGATGGGGTCTGCATGGTCATGGTGCGAGCCCTGCCAGGCTTTGGACCGGCTTTTGGGTCGGCGCTGCACACGGATGCAGGTCGCGCATATCGGTTCCCTCCCGTGACGGGTTGCTGTTGGACCGCCCTGACGAGGTCTCGCCCGGCGGTCGTTCGCTTGGCGGTCACTGTACGCTGCCGATGATGCGCGGGGCGGACAATTTGGTAACGCGGCGCTTTCCCGGAGCCGGCGTTGTTACGCAACCGTTACACAGATGCGCGCGCACATGCGGGGCGGGCGGATTATGGTCGGCGCCAACGAACAAGATTTTTAGGGGAGCTTCCGTCATGACCGCGCGCCTTCGTGTATTCCGCGATACCCAGGACCTTGCCGAAACCCTGGCCGACGAGACGGCGGCCCTGCTGAGCGCCGCCATCGCGGCGCGCGGGCGCGCCACCATGGCACTGCCGGGCGGGCGGACGCCGACACCCTTCCTGACGGCGCTCGGCCGGCGCGATGTCGATTGGAGCCGGGTGACGGCGACGCTGGTGGATGACCGCTGGCTCCCGCCCGACAGCCCGGACAGCAACGCCGCCACCCTGCACGCGACGCTGCTCGCCGCCGCCCCCGCAATCCACTTCATCCCGCTCTACACCGGCGCCGCCACGCCGGAGGAGGGGGAGGCCGCCTGCGCCGAGGCGTTGCGCGTGCTTGATGAACCGTTCGATCTGATGGTGACGGGCATGGGCGAGGACGGGCATGTCGCCTCGCTGTTCCCCGATGCGCCGGGGCTTGCCGCCGCCTGGGAAGGAACCGCAAACTGCCGGGCGATGCGCTCCCCCACCGCGCCGCATCCGCGCATGACGCTGACCCTGCCGCGCCTGCTCGACAGCCGGCGCATCGTCGTGCTGATCACCGGCGGCGCCAAGCGCGCGGTTCTGGAGCAGGCCCGCGCGGCAGGCCCGGAAGACGCGATGCCGGTGCGCGCCCTGTTGCGCCGGGGCGGAACCGACACCATGGTCTGCTGGGCGCCCTGACGCACAGCTTATGCCGGGCAACACATCACGAAGGGATTTGGAGACGATGAAGAGCCTGTCGGTCGGCCTGCTGGGCTTCGGCCTTGCCGGGTCGGTGTTCCACGCGCCGCTGATCCAGTGCGAACCGCGCCTGCGCCTGACGGCCATCGCCAGTTCGCGCACCGACGACATCCGCCGCGCAGCACCGGAGGCCGTTGCGACGACGGCCGAGGCGGTGATCGCCGACCCAAGCATCGACCTCGTGGTGATCGCCACCCCCAACACCAGCCACGCCCCCTTGGCCCGCGAGGCTCTGCTGGCCGGCAAGCATGTGGTGATCGACAAGCCGATGGCGACCACCGCCGCCGAAGCCGACGAACTGATCGACCTCGCCAAGCGGCAGGGCCGGCTGCTGACCGTCTTCCACAACCGGCGCTGGGACAACGACTTCCTGACCCTGCGCGCCTGTCTTGAGAACGGCGACATCGGCCGCCCCTATCATTACGAGGCGCATTTCGACCGTTTCCGCCCGCAGATCAAGCAGGGCTGGCGCGAGCAGACGCTGGCCGGGTCGGGCGTGCTGTTCGACCTCGGCGCCCACTTGATCGATCAGGCGCTGACCCTGTTCGGCATGCCCGACCGCATCCTTGCCGATGTCGGCAGCCAGCGGCCGGACGCGCAGGTCGACGACTGGTTCCACATCGTGCTCGGCTATGGGCGCATGCGGGCGATCCTGCATTGCGGAACGGTGGTCTGCCGGCCGGGTCCGCGCTTCCAGCTGCATGGCGACGGCGGCAGTTTCCTGAAGCACGGCATGGACGGGCAGGAGGCGGCCTTGCGCGCCGGCCGCATGCCGACCGAAGCCGGCTGGGGCGGGGACGATCCGGAGAATTTCGCTCTGCTGGTCCAGGCCGACGGCACCGAGCGGCGGCCGGAGACCATTCCCGGCGACTACCCCGCCTTCTATCGCGGCGTGGCCGCGTCCATTCTCGACGGTGCCCCGCCGCCTGTGACCGCCGAGCAGGCGCGCGACGCGCTGGCGGTGCTGGAGGCAGTGCGCAAGGCGGCGGGACTGCCGGCCTGACCTCTACCCCCGCCAGGGCACCACGCCCGGCGGCAAGCGGCGACCCAGCGCCCCGGCGGCGATCATCGCCGCCAGCACCACCAGGATGGCGATGACGCCCAGCGCGGCACCCAGGGTCGGGCTGCCGCCTTCCTCCAGCGCATAGACGACGACGCCCAGCGTCTCCCGCCCCTGCGACCACAGCAGGATGGAAACGGTCAGCTCGTTGAAGGCGGTCAGGAAGACCAGCAGCCCGCCGGCGGCAGCCGCCGGCGCCACCAGCGGCGCCACCACCGTCACCAGCCGCCGCAGCGGCCCGGCGCCCAGCGCGCGGGCGGCCTCCTCCACCGTCGGGTCCAGCGCGGCGCAGGCCGCCTGCACCGGCCGCAGGGCCAGCGGCAGGAAACGGACCAGATAGGCGGCCAGGATGATCCACAGCGTGCCGTACAGGCTGACGCCCAGCCCCGGCAACGGCTTCAGGAACAGCAGGATGCAGCCAATGCCCAGCACCACCCCCGGCACGGCATGCGGCAGTTCCACCAGCACGCCGACTGCCCGCGCGATCCGCCCGGTTCCGCCACCCTGCGCCATGCCATGCGCCAGCGGCACCGCCAGCAGCGCGAGTAGCAGCGCGGCCGATCCCGACAGCAGCACCGAATTGGCAAAGGCGCGCCTGACCTGATCGAGCGCCAGCACCTCGCGGTAATGGGCCAGCGTCAGCGTGCCGAAGCTGACCGGCAGGCCATAGACGCTGACGATGCTGGTGGCCAGCAGCGCCGTCAGCGGCGCCGCGACGATCAAGGCCAGCACGCCCCAGGCAAGCCCCTCCACCGCCACACGGGCGGACCCGAGCGACACTGGCGCCAGCGGCCGGGCGCCGCCGGGCAGGCGGCTGGCGATGCGGGCTTGCAGGATGGTCTGGGTGGCGATGCCCAGGCAGGCGACGATCCCGATCAGGGCGGCCAGCGCCGCCACCTCCGGCAGCGCCGACGGCCCGAAGCCGGCCAGCCGCCGGTAGATCAGCGTCGGCAGCATCGGAATGCCCGCCGGAATGCCCAGCAGCGCCGGCACTCCGAAATTCCCCAGCGCCGCGACGAAGGCCATCGCCAGTCCCGCGACCAGCCCCGGCAGGCAGAGCGGCAGCACCACGCCCCGCACCGCCCGCCACGGCCCGGCGCCCGACGCCCGCGCCGCCTCCAGCACGTCGCCAGGGATGGCGCGCAACGCCGCGCGCAGGGCGAGGAAGACCAGCGGCGCATGCTCGATCCCCATCACCAGGATCATGCCCGCCGCCGACTGCACGGGGTTCGCGGTGCCGACCGGCGGGGCGAGGCCCAGCGGCTTCAGGATCGGACTGCCCGACCCGGCGAGATGGGTCCAGGCCATCGCCACGATCTGCGGCGGGATCATCAGCGGCAGGATCAGGGCGAAGGTCATGGCGGTGCGGGCGCGCAGGTCCGTCAACCCGATCAGCAGAGCGAACGGCCCGCCGATCAGCGCGGCGGCCAGCGTCGCGCCGGCGGCGATGGCGATGCTGTTGGTGGCGGCCCGCCACGTCGCGGGGGAATTGAGCACGCGGGCCAGCACCGCCGCGTCGCCGGCCTCCCACAGCAGGCGCAGGACGGGGAGAAGGACGAGGAGGGCGAGGAGCAGAAAAACGCCCTCTCCCGTCCCGGGAGAGGGAGGGGACCCGCGCCGCAGGCGTGGGGAGGGTGAGGGGTGTTCCAAGGAGCCGGAAGCGCATGGTTTCTCGCGCCACCCCTCACCCTTCCCATGCTCCGCATGGGCCCCTTCCCTCTCCCGGGGCGGGAGAGGGATATATCGCACCAACCCACTCACCCGCCGAACAAATCGGCGAAGGCGCGCTTGTTGGCATCGTCCTCGGCCAGCGCCTTGGCGGGGTCGTAGGGCAGCAGGGTGATCGTCGCCGGGTCGGGGAAACCCGCCGGCGGCTTCACCCCCGGCAGCGCCGGCAGGAAGCCTTGGGCCGAGGCCAGCTCCTGCCCCTCGCGGCTCAGCAGGAAGTCGATGAAGGCCTTGGCCGCTGCCGGGTTCTTCGCGGTGCTGAGGATCGCCACCGGCTCGCTGACCGCGCTGACGCCCTCCTTGGGGAAGACGAAGGCGACGGGGGCGCCCTTCAGATGCTCGCGGATCGGCAGGTAATCGACGACCATGCCATAGAGCTTCGCCCCGCCGGCCACATCCTTCAGGATGCCGCCATTCCCCTTGGCCGCCGTGACGCCGTTGCGCTGCAACGCCTCATAGTACGCCATGCCCAGCGACGGCTGCGCCTTGATCGAGGCCATGTGGATGGCGGCGGCGCCGGAATAGAGCGGGCTCGGCATCACCGTCGTGCCCCTGGCCTCCGGCTTCAGCAGATCCTGCCAGGAGGTCGGCTTCATCGGGGCGGCGGTGTTGTAGACGATGCCGGTGGTGATCAGCTTGGTGCCGAACCAATAGCCCTGCGCGTCATGCGTGCCCGGCCGATAGCCGGCCACCGGCGCGCCCTGGTAGGGCTGCAGCCGCTTCTCCGCCTTCAGCGATTCCATCGTCACCGCGTCGGCGATCAGCAGCAGGTCGGGCTGAGGCGCCCCGGCGGTGAACTCGGCGCGCAGCTTGTTCATCAGCTCGGTCGTGCCGCTGCGGATCCACTCCACCTCGACGCCGGGATTCTTCGCCTTGAAGGCCTCCACCGTCTGGCGGGCGTCCGGCTCCAGCTGCGAGGTGTAGAGCACCAGCTTCCCGGTGGCGCCGTCGGCCAGGGCGCCATGTCCGAGCGCCAGCGTCAGCACCGTGGCGAGGGTGGCGAGAAACGCCTTCATCTCTGTCATCTCCGTTGGATCGGCGGTGAGCTGTGTGTCTTAGCCCAAGCCCGTGACAGGCATGTGACGGCCGGTCGAATGACCCGGTCAGTCGATCAGCTTTCCGTCCTTGAAGAAGGGATAGGGACCGTCATAGTCGCCGATCACCGCGGTGTGGCTGACAATGCCGGTCTCGGCGCGCCACATGTGGATCTGATAGCCCGGCGGCTCCATCACGAAGGCCGACGGCGCATCGTCGCGCAGGTCGAGCGCCACCTGATGCGCGGTCGACGGCGCGGTGGAGGCGATGGTCCCGGCCCAGCGTACTTGGATCGGCCGGTGCAGATGGCCGCACAGCACCCGCTCCACTTGGCGATGGCGGCGGATCACCTCGGCCATCGCATCGGCGCCGCTCAAGCCCAGCCGGTCCATATGGCCGATGCCGGTGGCGAAGGGCGGGTGGTGCTGGAAGACGATGGTCGGCCGGTCGGGCTGCTCGGACAGCCGCGCATCGAGCCAGCCGAGCCGCTCGGCGCAGACCTCCCCCGCGCCGGAACCGGGCAGCACGGTGTCCATGGCGATCAGCCGAACCGGCCAGTCCTCCACCGTGTAGTGGAAGAAGTGGCTGTCGCCGACGCGGGCCTTGAGGTCGGGAAAGGCTTCGGCAAGCCCGGCGCGTTCGTCATGATTGCCCGGCACGGCGAACAGCGGAATGTCGAGCGGACGCAGCAGGCCGAGCAGGCGCTCATACTCCTCGGCATGGCCGGCATCGACGAGGTCGCCGGTGGCGAGGATCACGTCGGGGCGTGGGGTGAGCGAAAGGATCGCGGCGACGGCACGCTCCAGGAAGGGCGCGGTGTCGACGCGGCGGTAGGCTAGGCGGCCGGGGGGCTTGATGTGGGTGTCGGTGATCTGGGCGATGATCATGGTGTGCCTTTGGGGGCTTGAGTGGTTGAGTCTTGGAGCGTCAGACCCCCACCTAACCTCCCCCGCTGGGCGGGGGAGGTTAGGTGGGGGTCTAACTCCACATCGAAAGACCTCACGGCACCGCCAGCACCCGCGCCGGATCGACGCGCAGCCACACCCGGTCGCCGCGCACCAGCTCGTTCCGCCCCAGTGTGTCCACCGTCAGCGCCGGCCCGTCCGTCGGCTCCACCACCAGCCGGGTGCGGTCGCCCAGGAACACCGCGGCGGCGACGGTCCCGCCCAGATGCCCGTCGGCCTCGCCGGCCAGCGCCAGATCCTCCGGCCGCACCAGCAGCTCCACCGCACCGTCCGCCCCCGACCAGGGCAGCGACGCCGCCCCGATGCTCAGCGTCCCGCTGCGCGCCAAACCGCCCAGCCGGTTCATCGTGCCGATGAAGTCGGCGACGAAGCCGTCGGCCGGCTGATAATAGATCTCGCGCGGTGTCCCGACCTGCGCCACTCGCCCCTTGGCCATCACCACGATGCGGTCGCCCAGCGCCATCGCCTCGCCCTGGTCGTGGGTGACGTAGACGGCGGTGATGCCCAGCCCGCGCAGCAGCCGGTCGATCTCCAGCCGCAAACTGTCGCGCAGCTTGGCGTCGAGCGCCGTCAACGGCTCGTCCAGCAGCAGCACGCGCGGACGCACCACCAGGGCGCGGGCCAGCGCCACCCGCTGCCGCTGCCCGCCGGACAGCTGGTCGATCCGCCGCCCGGCGAACTCGCCGAGATGCATCAGGTCCAGCATCTCCTCCACCCGGCGGGCGCGCTCGGGCCGGGGCAGCTTGCGGACCTTCAGGCCATAGGCGACGTTCTCCGCCACCGACATATTGGGGAACAGGGCGTAGCTCTGGAACACCATGCCGACGTTGCGCCGCTCGATCGGCAGGGCGGTGACGTCCTCCTCGCCGAACAGCACGCGGCCGCCCGGATCGGGGCTCTCCAACCCGGCGATGATGCGCAGGGTGGTGGTCTTGCCGCAGCCGCTTGGGCCCAGGAAGACGACGGTCTCGCCGCCGCGGATGGTCAGGTCCAGCGGCTCCAGCGCGCGGGTGCTGCCGGCGAAGGTCTTGCCGCAGCGCTCCAGGCGGATCGGCACGGCGTCGAGGTGGAAGCTGTCGGGCATGGGTGGCGCTCTCAAACGGACGGACGGCCGCGCTTGGCCAGACCCTGCAGCAGGATCAGGCTGGGCACGATCATCACGAAGAAGACGAGGGTGTAGGCGCTGCCGATCTCGATCCGCAGCGAGGCATAGCTGTCGGCCAGCCCGACCGGCAGTGTCTTGGTCAGCGGCGTGTGCAGCAGCCAGGTCAGGTTGAACTCGCCCACCGACAGGGTCAGCACCATCAGCGACCCGGCCAGGATGCCGGAGCGGCAGTTGGGCAGCACCACCGTGGCGAAGCGGCGCAGGAAACCGGCGCCGAGGCTGGCCGCCCCTTCCTCCAGCGTCGTCAAATCGATGGCGCCCATCACCGCCAGCACGGCGCGAACCATGAAGGGCAGGGTGAACAGCACATGGCCGATCAGGATGAACAGCCAGCTGCTGCGCAGATTCCCCACGCCGCCATAGGTGATGATCAGCGCCAGCGCGGTGGCGAGGCCGGGAATGGCGACCGGCATCATCAACAACTCCTCCACCAGCCGGGCGAAGCGGCCGGGGCGGCGTGCCAGCGCATAGGCAGCCGGCACGCCCAGCACCAGCGTGCAGGCCAGACAGGCGAAGGCGATCTGCAAGGACAAGAGGATGGTGCCGGAATAGACCCGCAGCACCTCATCGACCCAGCGCAAAGTCAGGCCGCTCTTCAGCCCGACGAAATAGTTGGCGGTCAGCCCGGCCAGCATCGACATCACCATCGGCACGGTCAGCAGGGCGCAGACCAGCAGGGTGAAGCCCAATTGCAGCCAGAACCCCCAGCCCCGGCGATGAGAGAGACTTTGCATGTCCCGTCACCCCGCCGCCGCGACGGAGGTGCCGGCGACGCTACGTGCCACCGCCAGCGCCGCCCAGGTGATGACGCCGAGCAGGACGCTGAGCGCCGCCGCCGCCGCGATGTTCGCCTGCAGTGTGAATTCGGTATAGATCGTCATCGGCAGCACATTGATCCGGGTGGCGAGCGTGAAGGCGGTGCCGAACGCACCCATCGAGGTCGCGAAGCACAAGGCGCCGGCCGAGATCAGCGCCGGCTTCAGCGCCGGCAGGATCACGTCGGCCACCACCCGCCAGGGGGCGGCCCCCAGCGAGCGCGCCGCTTCCTCCAGCCGGGGATCCAGCTTCTCCGCCGCCGCCATCACCGTCAGGATCACGCGCGGGATCGAGAAATAGACGTAGCCCAGGAATAGCCCGGCCATGGAATATGCGAAAACCAGCTTCCCCCCGGTCAGCGCCTGGGTGATCGTGCCGATCAGCCCCTGCCGCCCGGCCAGCATGATGACCATGAAGCCGATGACCACGCCGGGAAAGGCCAGCGGGAAGGTCAGCAGCGCCACCAGCAGGGCATGACCGGGAAAGCGGTGCCGCACCAGGAACAGCCCGGCGACGGTGGACACCGCCAGCGTCACCAACGTCACCCCCGCCGACAGAGCCAGTGTGGAGATCAGGCTGTCGAGATGGCCGGGGTCGGCCAGCGTGGTCACATAGGCGGACCATCCCTCCACCCCGCCGGCGCCGATCAGGATCAGGCGGACCAGCGGCAGCAGGAAGAAGGCCGCGAACACCGCCGCCGCCGGCGCCAGCAGGGCGGCCAGCCGCAGCGGCTCGCCCATCCACCCCGGCCCGGCCGACGGACGCGCCGCCGGCCGGTGGGGGAGGGGAGCGTCCTGCACGCAGGCGCTCACTTCACCTCCGCCTGATAGCGGTCCATGAAGCCCTTCTGCGCCTCGGCCATGCGCACCATGTCGACCGGCTTGGCGCGGGCGTAGTCGGCGGCCGGCAGGAACTTGGCGGCGGTCTCCGGCGACATCGCCTCGGCGCGGACCGGGCGCATGAAGGCGTTGGCCCACAGGGTCTGGCCCTTGTCCGACAGGACGTAGTCCAGCACCTTCTTGCCGTTCTCCGGGTTCGGGCCGTTCTTGACCAGCGCCATCACATAGGGGACGGACACCGTGCCTTCCGTCGGGATGACGAAGGCGACCGGCGCCTTGTCGGTGTATTTGGCGCGGTAGGCGTTGAAGTCGTAGTCGATCAGGATCGGAATCTCGCCCGACAGCACGCGGGCGTAGGAGGTCTGCTTCGGAACGATGGGCTGGTTCTTCTGCAGATCCTTGAACCAGCCGATGGCCTTGTCGAAGCTGCCGTAATCGCCGCCCAGCGCCTGGTTGACCGCCACCGCGCCGACATAACCGACGGCGGCGCTGGTCGGGTCGAGATAGCCGACCATGCCCGAATAGTCGGGCTTCAGCAGGTCGGCCCAGCTCTGCGGCACCGGCTTGCCGCCCAGCGCCTCGGTGTTGACGAAGAAGCCCAGCGTGCCGCTGTGGATGGCGAACCAGTTGCCGTCGGCGTCCTTCATCCCGTCGGGGATGCCGGCCCAGCCCGCCGGCTTGTAGGGGGTGACGACGCCGGCCGCCTTGGCCTGGATGCCGACCGGCCCGCCAAGATAGACGACGTCGGCCACCGGCTTGTCCTTTTCCGCCAGCATGGCGGCGAGCGACTGGCCGGAATTCTTGTTGTCGAACGGCACGGTGATGCCGAGATCGGCCTTGATCGCCTTCAGCTGCGACGCCCAGTCGGCCCATTCCGGCGGGCAGTTGTAGCAGATGGCGGTCTGCTCCGCCGCCATAGCGGGAGCGACTGTGGCGGTGAAGGCGGCGGCCAGTGTGGCGGCGCCAAGAAGGAACGGCTTGAACATGATCGCGTGTGTCTCCGTTCGGGAAGCGCTTAGGTCGATTCAGACGGCGCGGCGCCGAGCGATTCGCCCGGACGCAGGGTGAAGGGCATCATCACGGCGCGGCCTTGCAGCTCGCCGGAAAAGCCGGTGCGCAGACATTCGAAGGCGGTGGCGCCCATGGCGCGGGCGGGCTGCACCAGCGTGGCGAGGCTGGGCGCCATCAGCCGCCCGACCTCGATGCCGTCGAATCCGCAGACCGACACGTCGTCGGGCACCCTCAGGCCGAGGTCGCGCAGCGCCCGGATGGTGGCGAGCGCAAGCATGTCGTTGGAGGCGAACAGCGCGGTCGGCCGCTCCGGCCCTTCCAGATGGGGAGCCAGCCGGTGGGCCAGCCGCAATTCGTTGAAATCGACCTCCACCACCGGCCCCGGCGGCAAACCGGCGTCGGCCAGCGCCGCCTGCCAGCCGGCATGGCGCCGGCGCGAGCGGTCGGACTGGCGGAAGCGCCCGGCGATCATGCCGATGCGCCGGTGCCCCAGCGCCGCCATCCGCTCCACCACCGCGCGGGAGGCGGCGACATTGTCGACCGACACATGGGCGCGCGGTGCCCGTTCCGGCTGGTTGTACGCCAGCACATAGGGCAGCCGCACCTCGTCCAGCGTGTCGAGCGACCCGCTGCGGTCGGCATCGGCGACGGTCAGCACCAGCCCCTCGACCCGGTTGGACAGCAGCCCTTCGATGGCGCGCGATTCGCGGGCCGGGTCATAGTCGGTGGAGGCGATCAGCACGCTGTATCCGGCCTCCGCCGCCGCGTCCTGGATGCCGGCGACACTTTCTGCGAAGACGGGATTGGTCAGCGACGGCACCAGCACGCCGACGGTGCGGGTGCGTGCTGCCTTCAAGCTGCGCCCGATGGTGCTGGGCCGGAAGGACAGGTCGGAGGCGGCGGCGCGCACCTTCTCCATGGTTTCCGGCGTGGCGTTTCCGCTGCCGTTGAGGACGCGCGACACGGTGGCGATGGACACCCCGGCCCGCGCCGCCACATCGCGGATCGTCACCACGCGGTCCATGGCTCTGCCGTCCGTAACCCTCATGCCGCCCCGCACCATCCGCAACCCTTGTTCCCAGAACCGGCCGATCCGGCGTGGGCGCAGAGTGGCGATGGCGTGTTGCAATCGCATGACGCCGTGAAAACGGTTTCGTGAAGAATGGAAACGTTTCCATCCGGCTTTATGGGGGAGCGCTGCCCTCCGAAGGCAGAGGTCATGGGGCTGGAAACGGCCTCTGCAAGCCGTCGAAAAATCGCGATTTTAGTGTTTGCGTCGCCGCAGACCTTGGGCTATGTTGCGCCTCCACCAGCGATGGACCCGTAGCTCAGCTGGATAGAGCGCTGCCCTCCGAAGGCAGAGGTCATGAGTTCGAATCTCGTCGGGTCCGCCACGAATTCAAGGGCTTAGCCGTTTCAGCGGCTAGGCCCTTTTCGTTTGGTGCGTTTTAACTTCCCCCCTCACTGGTCCTGCCGCACCTGCGCGTGGTTGATCAGCGCCACCATCCCGACGCCGCCCAGCACGTTGCCGATCAGCGACGGCAGCAGGAAGCCGAAGGCGTAGCGGTCCCAGCCGATCTCGCCGGACATGGCGGCGAAGGACACCTCGACCGATCCGGCGATGACGTGGGCGAACTTGCCCAGCGCGATCAGCCAGGTCAGGGCGACGATGACGAAGAAGCGCGCCGGCCCAACCGACGGCGTGATCCAGACCAGCAGGGCGATCAGCCAGCCGGCCAGCACCCCGTGCAGCAGCGTCGTCGTGAATCCCGACCGCGCTGCCGTGGTGCCCAGTTCCACGAAGGCGGCGCGCAGTTCCGGGGAAAAGGCCTCCGTCCCGGCGGCGAAGGCGGAGAACAGCAGCGTGCCGACGATGTTCGCGGCGAAGACCAGCGTCCACAGCCGCACCACCCCCATCAGGGTATCGGTCGACCAGCGGTGCAGAAGCGGCAGGATCACCGTCAACGTGTTCTCGGTGAACAGCTGCTGGCGCCCCAGAATGACGATCAGGAAGCCGAAGCAATAACCGAAGCTGGCGATCAGCGGCCGCCACGGCTCGTCCGGCAGGTGGGTCGTCAGCAGCGCCTCGCCAACCATCGAGAAGCCCATCGACAGCCCGGCCGCCAGCCCCGACCACAGCAGGGAGGAGGTCGGGCGCTTCAGTTCCTCCTTGCCCTCCAGGCGGATGGCTTCGTGCAGGATCAGCGCCGGCGGGTTGGAGCGTTCCTTGACCTCGTCCCGCTCGTCCTGGTTCAGACGGGTATCGCTGGCGTCGGGCACGGGCGGAACCTCCGGTAAAGGGCTGACGAAAGAGAAAAGGGAACGTCCCGCGGGGGCGTTCCCTTCCAGATCGATTACGCGCTTGGGTGGGAGACGGGCCGGCCGGCCGGTCGCATGCCGGTCGATCTCGCATGGGTCAATGGCGCGCCGCCTTGTGGTCGCCATGCTCGCGCTTCTCGGCGGTGTCGCGGCCGATCAGCTTGTTGAAGTTGGAGCCTTCCTCATAGAGCAGCGCCAGCTTGGAGTCCTCGAACTGCTGGAAGAACTCGTTCCAGTCGATTTCCTCCAGTTCGCCATGGTCGGACTGGCGGGCCTTGGGGAACATCAGGCGCAGCAGGCCGACGCCTGTCTTGCGGCTTTTGCCGCCGCCGTGCTCCTCGTCATGGGTGCTGCGGACGACGGCCGGCTTGCCGCCGTGGCTTTCGGCCCAGCGGCGGATCTCGTCGTGGTCGGTGGTGGTCTTGGCCATGTGGTCCTCCGGATCGGTATCCTGGCGGGTCGGTGTCCCGGCAGGATGCGTTCCCGTACCAGAACAGCCGCCACCGGAAGGCGTTGCGTTTCACCCGGACTCCCGAACGACTAAGCCGACCTCCCTCAGCCTCCCTCCCGCAGCCGCGCGATCAGCGCCGGTACTTCCGCCGCCGGGACCGGGCGCGAGAACAGATAGCCTTGCGCCTCGTGGCAACCCAGCCGGCGGACGGTGTCGAGCTGGGATTGTTCCTCCACCCCCTCGGCAGTGATGACGATGCCCAGGTTGCGGCCCATCCCGGCCACCGCCTGCACCACGGCGGTGGAGCCGTCGCAGCGCGGCAGGTTGGCGACGAAGCTGCGGTCGATCTTCACCTTGTCGAAGCGGAAGCGGCACAGATAGCCCAGCGCCGAATAGCCGGTGCCGAAATCGTCCATGACGATCCGCGCACCCAGCGCCCGCAACTCGCGCAGGGTGCCGAGATTGGCGTCGTCATCCTGCAGCAGGACGGATTCGGTGATCTCCAGCTCCAGCCGGTCCGGCGCCAGTCCGGTGTCGGCCAGCGCCTGGCGCACCGACTCCACCAGCCCCTTGTCGCGGAACTGGACGGAGGACACGTTGACGCTGATGCCGATGCCGTCGGGCCAGCGCGTCGCCTCGCGGCAGGCCTCGCGCAGGGCCCAGTCGCCGATCGGGCCGATCAGCCCGGTTTCCTCCGCGACGGGGATGAAGTCGGCCGGGCGGATCAGGCCGCGGCCGGGACGGCGCCAGCGGATCAGCGCCTCGAACCCGCGGATGCCGGACTCGCCGGTGCAGACCAGCGGCTGGTAATGCAGCTCGAACTCGCCCTGCCGCAGTGCCTCGTGCAGGCCCAGCTTTAGGTCGTGGAAGGATTTCAGCCGCTCCGCCATCTCGGGCGCGAAGAAGCGGTGGGTGTTGCGGCCGTCGGCCTTGGCGCGGTAGAGCGCGATGTCAGCCGCCTTCAGCAGCGCATCGGCCTCGACGCCGTCGCGCCGGGACAGGGCGATGCCGATGCTGGTGCCGGTCCGGACCTGGGCGCCGTCGATCTCGATCGGCTCGGCCAGCGCCGAAATGATGCAGCGGGCGAGGTCCTCCGCCTCCGCCGGTCCCCACAGGTTGGGCTGCAGGATGGCGAACTCGTCGCCGCCGAAGCGGGAAACGAGATCGGCGGCGCCGATGCAGCCGCGCAGCCGGTCGGCGACCTGCCGCAGCAACGCGTCGCCGGCATGGTGGCCCAGCGTGTCGTTGACGGCCTTGAACTGGTCGAGATCGATGTAATGGACCGCCATCACGCCGTCCTTGGGCGCCTCGCGCAGCGCCTGCTCCAGCCGCTCCAGGAAATAGAGCCGGTTCGACAGGCCGGTCAGCGAATCCAGCCGGGCGAGGTGGGCGATCTTCTCCTGGGCGGCGTGCCGCTCCTCCTCCACCCGCCGGCGTTCGGTGACGTTGCGGAAGAAGACGGACAGTCCCTGCCCGGTCGGGAAGGCGTGGATTTCCGTCCATTGGCCGAGAGCCGCGACGAATTCCTCGAAGACGACGGGCGTCTGGTCGGCCATCGCCTTGCGGAACAGGCTTCGGCTCTCGGTCTGCTGCGGGAAAATACCGAAGAAGTCGTCGCCCAGCCGGATGCCGCGGCCCTCATGGATGGCGGTGGCGGCCGGGTTGCGGTAGGTGATGCGCCAGTCGCGGTCGACGAACACCACGCTGTCGGTGGTGCTTTCCAGCACGCCCGACAGCAGCGCGGTGGTCTCCTCCAGTGCCTGCCGGGCGAGCTGGATGTCGGTGACATCGCGGGAGATGGCGAGCAGCCGCAGCGGCCGTCCGTCCGGGCCGGGCAGGGGACAGACCAGATTGTCCCACCATTTCGGCGTGCCCTTGGCCGTCGGGCAGAAGCCGAGGAAACGGCCGGTGCCGCCCCGCTTCGCGATGTCGATCGTGGCGCGCAGTTGCGGCCGCCGCTCCTCCGGCCAAAATGCCTCCCAAAGCTGGTCCTTCAGGCAGTCGAAGCCGTCCAGTTCCATCAGCCGGATGCCGGGGATGTTCATGAAGGTCAGCCGCCCCTCCATGTCCAGCACCTTCACGCATTCCGGACTGTTGTCCAGGATCTGGCGGGCGAAGGACTCGCTCTCGCGCAGGGCGTCTTCGGCGATCCGGCGTTCGTGGATGTCCTCGTCGGTGCCGTGCCACTGGACGATGCGCCCCTCCTCGTCGCGCTGGGCGGCGGCGCGGCGGCGGAACCAGCGATACTCGCTGCCCGGCGCTCCGTCGCCGGCGACGCGCAGGCGCAGGTCGATCTCCAGAGCGGCGCCACTGATCAGGCTGAGGGTCCAGGCGGCCTCGAAGGGAGCGCGGTCGTCGGGGTGGAGCGTCGCGATCCAGTCCTGCGGCGTCGCGATGTCGGCCGCGCCGAGGCCGGTACGCTCGCGCCAGCGCCGGGTGGTGCGCGGCATGCCGTCCGGCGCGCTGTACCATGGATACAGGTCGCTCAGTTCCAGCGTGTGGCGGTGCAAGTCCTTGAAATGGCGAAGCTCGGCCTCGCACCGCCGCAGCGCGGTCCGGTCCTCCACGATGCAGAGCAGGGCGGCCCCGTCCCCATCCCCGTGCGGATGCAGGCTGGCGACCAGCGCCCGCTCCGGACCGGTGAGCGGACCGGTCAAGACGATGTCCTCCACCACCGTGCCGGCCAGGGCCAGCGCTGCGGCGGCCAGCAGCGCGTCCTCCGCCTCCGGCCAGACATCGGTGAAGGGCAGTCCCGTCGCGGTGGTGGAGGGAAGTCCCGCCAGCGACCCCATGCGCCGGTTCATCCTCAGGCAGCGGAGCTGGCGGTCGAGGAACGCAATCCCCACCGGGATCGCGTCGTACAAGGCATTGATCCGCGCGGGCTTGCGGTCCGGGAGCCAGTCGAACTCGGCGGTCAGCGTCTGATGCATTGTCCCGGATCGATAAGGATGGCAGTTGCCGGCGTGGAAAAGGCCGGATCACACGATTATGCCTGTATCGCCGAAGAAAAAGTTAATGGAGCCTGGTGGTTCCTACCAATCCAAGCGCGGTAATTGTGAAGCATTTCAAGAACATCGACGACCGGGATCGGCTGTTTTCAAGGGATTCCATCGGGGAAAACCCCGATACTCACTCGGCCGCGTCGGACTGTGACAAAAGCTGCGGGGCGGTCCCTTCGTCGAGGAAGCGGCTGCGGATCTCCAGCATGGCGTCGAGCCGGCCGAGGAAGACCTCCACCAACTCCGGGTCGAAATGGCGGCCGGACTGCTCGCGCATGTGAGCGACGACGGACTCCAGCGGCCAGGGTTCCTTATAGGGGCGTGCGGACAGCAGGGCGTCGAACACGTCGGCGATGGCGACGATGCGGCCGGACAGCGGGATGTCGGTGCCGCGCAGGCCGACGGGATAGCCGGTGCCATCCCATTTCTCGTGGTGGGTGCCGGCGATCTCCGCGGCAAGGTCGAGCAGGGGCAATCCGCTGCCGCCCAGCAGCCGCTGCCCGATGACCGCATGCTGGCGCATGGTCATCCATTCCGGGCCGTCGAGCCGGCCGGGCTTCAGCAGGACATAATCGGGGATGCCGATCTTGCCGATGTCGTGCAGGGGCGCCGCCTCCAGCAGCTGCGCGGCGAAGCCCGGCGCGCAGCCGGCCGACAGGGCAAGCTGGTGGGCGATCTGCGCCATGCGCGCTACATGCTGGCCGGTCTCGTTGTCACGGAACTCCCCGGCGCTGCACAGGCGGCGGATGATCTCGCGCTGGGTCGCCTCCAGCTGCAGGCGGGTGGCCTGCAACTCCATGTTGGCGATGCGCAGGGCGGCGGCCTCGCGCTCGGCGGTGGCGGAGATCCTGCGGTCGGCGGTGGTGGAGACCAGCGCCAGCAGCAGGAGGCCGAACGCCGCCACCGCGACGACGGCGGCCAGCGGACCGCTGGAGACCCCATCCCCCAGCCCGCCGTCCGCCGGCATCAGCATGGGATCGACCTGCACCACCAGGGCGGCCATGCCGGTGTAGTGCATGCCACAGACGGCGACCGCCATCACCAGGGCGGCCAGCACGCGGTCGCGCAGACGGTGGTGGACACGGGTGGACAGCCACAGCCCCGCGGTCGCCGCCGCCACGGCGATGGCGACCGACAGGATCCACAGACCGGGCTGGTAGGCGATGCGGGCCGGCAGCACCATCGCCGCCATGCCGAGATAATGCATCGCCGCCACCCCCAGCCCGACAATGCTGCCGGCCGCCACGATCGCGGCCGGCGACCGGCGGCTCTGGATGATGCGGAAGCCGATGGCGACGAAGGCGACCGAGGTCACCAGCGACACAAGGGTAATTGCCGGGTCATAGGTGATGGGCGTGTCGATGGTCAGCGCCAGCATGGCGATGAAATGCATCGCCCAGATGCCGCCGCCCAGCGCCGCCGCGGCACAGCCCTGCCACATGATGCGGGTGATGCCGGTGGTCCGGTGCATCCGCTCCGCCATGTCGAGCGCGGAATAGGAGGCGAAGGCGGCGACGGCATAGGACAGCGCCACCAGCCAATGGTCGTGGGAGAACGGCAGGCCGGACGCCGACGTGAAACAAAGCCCGGCCAGTTCGATCGACATCCAACAGCTCTCCTGCAACACCCGACCGCCGGTCTTCCTGATTGCCCGCTCCACCGGGCAGCTTCAAGAAGGGGGAAACCCCGACTGCGGTGGTCGGGCGCCGGTCGGCACCCGACAACGTCCGGTAGTTAGCTAAAAAGCTATCTTTATTTGACCGGTGTCAAGAGCATAGAAGTCGATAGGCTGCAAGGCCGACCGGTCTTGCGTTTGATACTTTGACAAGCCGCCCATTGTTCGGATCGGAAGCTTGGCGGTATGCGAAACGTGCGATTCGAACCATGGGGCAGAGCGGCCGTAAAGCCGCACTGCCCCGGTCGGACTTGGCCCCGGCTCAGGCGTCGGCGAAGACCAACGGCTGGCGGGCGCGGGCCTCCTGTTCCCGGTCCAGACGGCTCGGCGGCTCGACCCAGGCGATGCGCAGGATGTTGGTCGATCCCGGCATGCCGAACGGCACGCCGGCGGTGATGACCAGCCGCTGTCCTTCCTCCGCCAGCCCGTGGACATAGGCCAGCCGGGCCGCCTTATGCACCATGTCGGAGAAGCTCTGCACATCCTCCGTCAGCACGGCATGGACGCCATAGGCCAGCACCATCCGCCGCGCGATGGCGGGGTTTTCGGTCAGGCAGAGGATCGGCACCTCCGGCCGCTCGCGCGCCGCCCGCAAGGTGGTGGATCCGCTGGTGGTGTAGGTGGCGATGGCCGCCGCCTTCACCGTATGAGCGACCTGCCGGGCCGCGGCGGTGATGGCGTCCGATTCCGTCTGTTCCGGATCGGCATGCTGGGCGTCCATCAGCCCGCGGTACAGCGGATCGCCTTCCACCCGCCGCGCGATGCGGTCCATGATCGACACCGCTTCCACCGGATAGTCGCCGGACGCGGTCTCCGCCGACAGCATGACGGCATCGGCGCCGTCGAACACCGCGGTGGCGACGTCCGACGCCTCGGCCCGCGTCGGGGCGGGGGCGGAGATCATCGATTCCAGCATCTGGGTGGCGACGATCACCGGCTTGCCGGCCATGCGGGCGGCGCGGATGATGCGCTTCTGGATCGACGGCACGTCCTCCGGCGGCATCTCGACGCCCAGGTCGCCGCGCGCCACCATCACGCCGTCCGACATCTCGACGATGCGGTCCAGATGCTGGATCGCCTGCGGCTTCTCCAGCTTCGACAGCAGGGCGGCGCGGCCGGCGATCAGCTTGCGCGCCTCCGCCACATCCTCCGGCCGCTGGACGAAGCTCAGCGCCACCCAGTCCACCCCCTGGTCGAGCGCGAAGTCCAGATCGGTGCGGTCCTTGGGCGTCAGCGGCGACAGCGGCAGCACCACGCCGGGGACGTTGACGCCCTTGCGGTCCGACAGCTTGGTGCCGGACACCACCACGGTCTCGGCGTAATCGGCGCCGCAGGCGGTCACCCGCAGCCGCACCTTGCCGTCGTCCAGCAGCAGTTCGGCGTCCGGCACCAGGGCGGCGAAGATCTCCGGATGGGGCATGCCGACGCGGCGGGCATCACCAGGCTCCGCCAGCAGGTCGAGGCAGAAGGACTGGCCGGCGGTCAGCGTCACCGGCCCGTCGGCGAAGCGGCCCAGCCGCAGCTTCGGCCCCTGCAGGTCGGCCATGATGGCGATGGGGCGGCCGGTCTCCTCCTCCAGCGCGCGGATGGCGCGGACGCGCTCGCCATGGTCCTGGTGGCTGCCGTGGCTGAAATTCAGGCGGAAGACGTCGACGCCGGCTTCGAACAGGCGTCGGATCATCTCGGGCGAGGAAGAGGACGGACCCAGCGTGGCGACGACTTTCGTCTGCCGGTAACGGCGGATCGGCTTGGCGGTGTTCATGGCGATAGGGACTCCGAGGGGAGGATGGGGGCGGGCGGCATGGCGCCGCCTCAGGCGTCCCCGAACCGGTAGACGCCAAACTGATAAACGATGGACCCGGCGGACCATTGGCCGGGACGCAGCACCGTCGACGGGAAGGAGGGGATATTGACGGCGTTGGGGAATTTCGACGGCTCGGCGCAGAAGGCGCTGTGCTTCGTGTAGAGGATGCCGCCCTTGCCGACGTCCCGCGGGGCTTTGCCCTCCAGGAAATTGCCGGTGTAGAGCTGCAGGCCGGGTTCGGTGGACAGCACCTCCAGCGTCCGGCCGCTGCCGGGGTGCAGGAAGCGGGCAAGGAGGACCGGCGCCGGCCCGTTCGCCGGCTTGTCGATCACGTAATGCAGGTCATAGCCCTTGCCGAGCGCCAGCATGGGGTCGTCGGCGTCGATGCGGGCGCCCAGCGCCGCCGGGGTGCGGAAGTCGTGCGGGGTGCCGGCGACGTCCACCATCTCCCCCGTCGGCACCGCCATCTCGCCGAGCGCCAGATAGTGGCCGGCATGGATTGTGGCGACATGGTCGAGGATTGACGATCCCAGATCGCCCGACAGGTTAAAGAAGGTGTGGTCGGTGAAGTTGGCGATGGTGGTCTTGTCGGCCGCCACCGCGGTCCAGGAGATGGTCAGGGCGTTGTCGTCGCCGACCGTATAGACCAGCCGCAAGGGCAGGGTGCCGGGAAACCCCTCCTCGCCATCCTGGAAGACATAGGTCAGTTCCAGGCTGGCCTCATCCAGCTGCCGGGCGTCGAAGACGCGGAAACGCGAGCCGCGCTGGCCGCCATGCAGGGTGTTGGGCGGGCTGTTCACCGCGGCCTGATGGGCGACGCCGTCCAGCGTGAAGCGCCCGTCGGGGATGCGCCCGCAATAGCGCCCGATGAAGGACCCCATGGACGCCTGCCCGCCCATCGCGCCCTCGATCCCGTCATAGCCCTGGACGACGTCGCCCAACGTGCCGTCGCGGTCGGGGACCAGGACCTGCTCGATCTTGGCGCCGTAATTGGTGATGCGCACCACCATGCCGCGGCGGTTGCGCAGGGTGAACAGATCCACCGGCTTGCCGTCGATGGTGGCGGAGAAATTCTCACGCTTGAGGTCGGTTGCCATGGTGCAGGCATCCCTGTGGAAGAGGTTAGTAGAAACCGAGAAGCAGCAGCCCCAGAACCATCACCACACGCAGGAGCAGCGCCGTCTCAAATGGGTCGGCGGTCATGATGAGGCCTCACCGGATGGATCGTAGGCGTATTATACTAATATATTAGCGTGAAAGGCAAACCGCATCGGCACTCCTAACTCCCGCCGGACAGTTTGCCGCAGGCCGGGGGGCCGTGCATGACGCGGAAACGCCAATACCCCTCCGCCGTCATTTCCAAGAGGGCGGAAATGGCAGTGGAGGGGCGTTGGCCGGGTTCCTGCCGATGTGCTTGTTTGGTAGGGCTTACTTGGTCTTGGTCGGCGTCCAGGCGCCCCATTCTTCAGGCGACAGCTTGCCGTCCTTGTTCTTGTCGAATCGGTCGAATCGGGTGTTGCGGCGCGACTTGGCGACGTCGGTCATTGAACCGGGACCGCCGCGCGGCGCATCGACGAACTCCTTCCGGCTGATGACGCCGTCCTTGTCCGCATCGAGCTGGTCGAACATCTGCTGGTGCATCGCACCGGTGCCGCCCATGCCCTTACCCGGTCCCATGCCCTGGCCCATGCCGGGACCCGGCCCGGTCTGGGCAAGAGCGGAGCCGCCAACCAGCAACCCGGTGCACAACGCAGCAATGAGGAAGCGTTTCATCGGAACCTCCCGTCGGAAATCAGCACCCCCACAGCGATATTAGCCCCTTCTGATAAAAGGGCGAGCGCGCCAGCTTGTCGCAGATCCGGAGCGGGCGTGGCCTGGTATGTGGAATGCGCCCAACACGCAGCGCAACGTCCTGCGCTGCCTAGATTCCCTGGCGCAGCGCTGTAGACGGACGCATGGCCGTGATGTCATCCGCGCAGTTCTGCGTCCGAATGTGACGACATGCCATACCGCCCGGCGATTGCCGTCGGCATGGCGTTGGCATTAGAATACTCTGATGCACTATGGCGGGTGACGGCCATGACCATTGCATCGTCGGCGAACTCCCGACCCCCGAACACGGGCCTGTGGTTCGCGGCCACCCTGGCGGCACTGGCGGCCTGGGCGGCGCTTTACAGCCAGCTCGTTCCCCTGTCCGGCTGGGTGGTCTCGCATCTGCCGCTGGTTTCCGGCAGCGGGGCCGCCGAGTCCGTGCGCTTCTTCGTCTATGACACGCCGAAGGTGCTGATGTTGCTGACGCTGGTGGTCTTCGCCATGGGCGTCGTCCGCAGCTTCTTCTCGCCGGAGCGGACGCGGGCGCTGCTCGCCGGCCGGCGCGAGGGCATCGGCAACGTCGCCGCCGCCGGGCTGGGCATCGTGACGCCCTTCTGCTCCTGCTCCGCGGTGCCGCTGTTCATCGGCTTCGTGTCGGCCGGCGTGCCGCTGGGCGTGACCTTCTCCTTCCTGATCGCGGCGCCGATGGTCAACGAGGTGGCGCTCGGCCTGCTGTTCGCCCTGGTGGGCTGGCAGGTGGCGCTGGCCTATCTCGGCTTCGGGCTGGCGGTCGCCATCGTCGCCGGTTGGGTGATCGGCCGGCTGCATCTGGAAGGCTGGCTGGAGCCCTGGGTTCTGGCCGTGCGCAGCGGCGGTGCGACCGCGCCGAAGGAGACGCCGTCCCCCGTCGACCGCATCCGTGCGGGCATCGAGGCGGTGCGCGACATCGTCGGCCGGGTTTGGACGTGGATCGTCGCCGGCATCGCCGTCGGCGCCCTGATCCACGGTTACGCCCCGGCGGACCTGCTGGCGGCGATCATGGGGCGGGATGCCTGGTGGTCGGTTCCGGCCGCCGTCCTGCTCGGGATCCCGATGTATTCGAATGCCGCCGGCATCATTCCGGTGGTGGAGGCGCTGATCGGCAAGGGTGCGGCCATCGGCACGGTGCTGGCCTTCATGATGTCGGTCATCGCCCTGTCGCTGCCGGAGATGATCATCCTGCGCAAGGTGCTGACCGTCCGACTGATTGCCCTGTTCGCCGGGGTGGTGGGGCTCGGGATCCTCGCCGTCGGCTTCCTGTTCAACGCCCTGTTTGCCTGACCGTGGAGGACGCGATGAAGGACGTGAAGGTGCTCGGCCCCGGCTGCAAGCGGTGCCAGACGACGGAGGACTTGGTCCGGGCCGAGGCCGACCGCCTCGGCGTGCCGGTCCGGATCGACAAGATCACCGACTATGCGGCGATTGCCGGCTATGGCGTGATGTCGACGCCGGGCGTGGTGGTGGACGGCAAGCTCGTCCATGCCGGCGGCGTACCGAAGGCGGAGGACATCGCGCGCTGGCTGACGGCGTAAGGCCGGCCAAGCCCCGTCACGCCGCCGCCGGCAGCCGCAGCGTCGCGCGCAGCCCGCCCAGCGGCGAGGCGCCGAGCTGGATGTCGCCGCCATAGAGCCGCGCCACATCCCGCACCACTGCAAGGCCAAGTCCGGTCCCGGGTGTGCTCTCGTCCAGCCGCACCCCCGGCTCCAGTGCCGCTTCGCGGCAGTCGTCGGGCAGGCCGGGTCCGTCGTCGTCCAGCGTGATGGACAGCATGGCGCCGTCTTCTACTCGGCCAATCACCTCGACCCTGCCGCGCGCCCATTTGCAGGCGTTGTCCAGCAAGTTGCCCAGCATTTCGTCGAGATCCTCGCGCTCGCCGGCGAACAGCAGGCCGTCGGCGACATCGGCGCGGATGTCCAGCCCCTTGTCCGAATGCAGCTTGCGCATCACCCGTGCCAGTGCCGCGACGCAGTCCGGCACCGGCGTGCTGATGCCCGGCACGCCGCGGGCGGCGGCGGCGCGGGCGCGGGCCATGTGATGATCGACGTGGCGACGCATCAACTCCACCTGCCGGACCATCGTCGCCCCCACCTCGCGCGCGTTGCGCTCGTCCAGCGTGGCGGCTTCGTTGGCCAGCACGGCGAGGTTGGTTTTCAGCGCGTGGGCCAGATTGCCGGCCTGCAGCCGTCCGCGCCCGACAATTTCCTCCGCATGGGCCAGCAGCGCGTTCAGATCCTCCACCAGCGGCCGGATCTCCGTCGGCATCGCCACGTCGAACCGTTTCTTCCGCCCGGCCCGCACCTCGGCCAGCGCGCCGCGCAGGCGGGAGAGTGGCCTCAGCCCGATCTGCACCTGGATCAGCGCCGCGACGATCAGCGCCGCGGCCAGCACGGTCAGCGACAGGGCCAGCGTCCTGTTGAAGGCGCGGGTGACGCCGGCCAGCTCGGCCCGGTCGGCGGCCACGGCGATGCGGATCGGCTCCGCCCGCTCCGGCAACAGGACGAAGCGCTCCAGCACGAACAGCGACTGGTTCGCTGGCCCCGCCGCTTCATGCCGGTGCAGCGACCCGTCCTCCACCCGGTCGTCGGGCAGGGTCAGCACGCTGTCCCACAGCGATCGCGAGCGCAGCGGCGCATCCCCGCTCTCCCCGACCTGCCAGTACAGGCCCGACAGCGGCCGGCGGAAACGCGGGTCGCTCAAGGGCTGGCGCAGCGCCGGCCTGCCGTCCGGACCGATCTCCAGCACCGCGGCCAGCTGTTCCAGATGGTTGGCCAGTTCCGCCTCGAAACGCTGGCGGACCTGGGTCTGGAACAGGTCGGCGATGATCCAGCCCGCCAACATCAGCGCCAGCGCCACCCAAACGGCCGCGCCGGCCAGCAGCCGGAAGCGCAGCGAGTCCGTCCATCTCATCGCCGGTTCCTATGCCCAGTCCTTACGGCTCGTCCGCCCGGTATCCCAGCCCGCGCACCGTCTTGATGATGTCGGTCCCCAGCTTGCGGCGCAGGCGCCCGACGAAGACCTCGATGGTGTTGGAGTCGCGGTCGAAATCCTGGGCATAGACATGCTCGATCAGTTCGGTGCGCGACACCACCTGCCCCTTGCGGTGCATCAGGTAGGACAGCACCCGGTATTCGAAGGCGGTCAGCTCGATCGGCTCGCCATCCACCGTGACCCGTCCGCTGCGGGTGTCGAGCACGACCCCGCCGCAGGCGATCTCGGCGGTGGCGTGGCCCTTGGCGCGGCGGATCAGCGCGCGCACGCGGGCCAGCAGCTCCTCCATGCTGAAGGGCTTCGCCAGATAATCGTCGGCGCCGGCGTCGATGCCCTGCACCTTCTCGTTCCAGGCGTCGCGCGCGGTCAGGATCAGCACCGGCACGGCCATGCCGGCCCGCCGCCACGACCGCAGCACCGTCAGCCCGTCGATCTTCGGCAGCCCCAGATCCAGGATCACCGCGTCATAAGGCTCGGTCTCGCCCAGGAAGCGGCCCTCCTCGCCGTCGGCGGCGGTGTCGACGGCATAGCCTTCGCCCTCCAGCCGCTGTTTCAGCTGCCGGGCCAGTTCCGGCGTGTCCTCGACCACCAGCACGCGCATGGCCTCACCTCCCGTCGCCGTGGGACCGGTGGCGGCCCCTGGTCCGCAGCAGTTCCCCCGTGGCGGCGTCATAGTCCAGCTTCAGGATCCGGCCGTCCGGCGCGATCAGCTTCAGCTCGTAACGGAAGCCGTCCTCCTCATCCTCCAGATCGACGTCGAGCACGTCGCCGCCGAACCGCTGCCGCGCGCTTTCGACGATGCGCTCCAGCGGCAGGATGCGCCCATCGCGCAGCGCGCTGCGAGCGCGCTCGTGGTCGTCGTCGGCACGAGCCTCCGGCCCGGCCGCGAACAGCAGGATGGGGAGAAGAAGCAGTGCGGGACCGGTCCTCATGATCGACCTCTCAGCCTGGAACAGCATCGCGCACCGGGGCCGCGCGATCGAACCAGCATATCGTCGCATCCCTGAACCGCCGCTGAATGGCCCCTCAATGATGGGCCACCAGATTTTTCCATCCTGAACGGCGGATGAACGGCCCGTTCAGGCTCGGCTCAGCCAGCGTGGAGCAGTGTGCGGTTCATCGGGCGCTTCGACGCTCAACCCCGCACCACAGGTGATGCCATGCTGAAAGCCGTTTCCCTCGCCACCCTCCTGACCGCCACCCTCGCCACCGCCGCTTTTGCCGGCGACCACCACCGCGGCGCCGCCTTCCAGCCGGCCAGCCCGCAGCCGATCGCCGCTGTGGTGAAGGCCGGCGGCGGCACCGTAACCGGCACCGTGGAGAAGGTCGCGGCCAACTGGTTCGTCATGACCGACGGCAGCGACCGCATTGACGTCGCCAGCCGCGGCTTCCTGCCCGACGGCATCCAGACCGGCGACCAGATCACCGTCGTCGGCGGCGTCCGCCAGGGCGCGATCCAGGCCGGCCAGATCATCCGCCAGGACGGCACCGTCTTCGGCCGCGACGCCATGGGCAAGCATGAGGGACGCCGCCACGGTCATGACAGTGACCGCTACGACGACTGACCGGAGCCGCGCCATGCTGAAGAAGATGATCCTCCACACCCTGCTGATGGCGGTCGTCGTCGGCGCCCTCGCCACCGCCTATCAGGCCAGGGCGGACGGCGTCGCCGGCATCGCCGCCCTTCTGACCGGCGGCCTCAATCGCGACGCCGGCCACGACGACTGAGCCGCCTTCGGAAAGGGAGACCATCATGTCCGCCCGCAAGCCTTCCGCCGCCGAGATGACCGCCCTGCTGGCCTTCCACGCTATCGTCTCGGGCGCCTTCATTGTCGCCTACCTCACCGGCGACGAGGACACCTACGGCATGCATGTCTTTTCCGGCTATGCCGTCCTCGGCGCCATCGGCCTGCGGGTGGCGGCGGGGGCGCTGGCCCCGGCGGGAAGCCCGCTGCGCCTTCCACGCCCCTCCGTGGCGGCGGTCGCCGGATGGCTCCGCCGTCTGGTCACCGGCGATGTCAAGGCGAGGGCGGAGCGCAGCCCGCTGACCGCCTGGATGGCCGCCGCCCTGCTGATCGGCGTCGGGATCGCGGCGGCGACCGGCGCCGTCGCCGACTTCTTCGTCAAGGTCGAACATCTGCACAAGGAGATCGGCGAGGCCTCCCTCTTCCTCATCCTGGCGCACATCGCCCTGGTCTTCGCGCTGCACGGCCTGAAGCGGATTCCGTCCGGCGTCGCGTCCCGCTGCACCGCGTGGCTGTCCACCATTTCCAACCGGGTGATCCCATGAATCCGACCAGACCGACCAGACCGATTCTCCTGCTCGCCGCCGCGCTGTCCCTGGGCGCCGGCGTCGCCCTGGCGGCCTCCGGCAATCCGGAGCGTGCCCGCATCCTCGACGGCTATGCCGCCCAGGCCAAGGCGCAGGCTCCCGGCTTCGCCGGCTTCTCGGCAGAGCGTGGGCGCGCGCTCTATCTCGGGCCGCACACCGGCGGCAAGGTCGCCGACACTCCCGGCTGCGCCAGCTGCCACACCCGCGATCCAGCCGGAACCGGCCGCCATTACAAGACCGGCCGCGACATCCTGCCGATGGCGGTGTCCGCCAATCCCAAGCGCTTCACCGATCCCGCCGAGGTCGAAAAGCGGTTCGAGCGCGACTGCGTCAACGTCCTCGGCCGCGCCTGCACGGCACAGGAAAAGGGCGACTTCATCACCTTCCTGTCGAACCAATAGCGAGCCGCCAATGTCCCCCAACCGCAGCCTCCGCCCGCTCACCGGCATCGCCGCGCTCGCCATACTGGCCGTGACCGCCGGTGCGGCCTTTGCCAGCGAGTTCGAACGGGTCCGGCCGGTCACCCACGCCGCCACCCAGAAGGAATGCGGCGAGTGCCACATGGTCTTTCAGCCGGGCCTGCTGCCGGCGGCGTCCTGGAATCGCATTATGGACAATCTGCAGGACCATTTCGGCGAGAATGCCAACCTGCCGGCCGACACCGCCGCGGCCATCCGCAACTATCTGACGCAGAATGCCGGCAGCGGCGACGGTCGCCTGATCCGCATCACCGAACAGCGCTGGTGGCTGCACAAGCACGATTTCTCACCGTCGATCTGGACGCGCAAGTCGGTCGGCGCCAAGAGCAACTGCGAAGCCTGCCACCGCACCGCCGCGCAGGGGCTCTACGAGGACGACTGAGCCCGCTTACAGCGGACGCAGCCGCCCGATCAGCCGCGGATTGTCCCAGGTCGGCTGCCGGTCCTCGATCACCACGCGGTGGGGCAGGGGCGTGTCGCTCTCCACCGCCACCTCGACCCAGCGGGGGACCAGCTCGTTGTTGACGTCGTCCAGGATGGCGACGGCCAGCGACTCCAGCCCATCCGCAAAACCGGCGAACTCCGCCAGATAGGCCACCACCGACGCCGGATCGGGCACCAGCAGGTCCGGCACCAGCCGCAGGGTCAGCCGCACCCCCGGCAGCGGCTCGCCACGCAGTTCGACCAGAAAGTCGTGGCGGGCGTCGGGGGAGGGGCGGGTGGTCAGCCGCTCGCGCCTCATGCCGACACCCCCAGGCCCGCTTGGCCGGCGCGGGTCAGCTTCACCCAGCTGCGCGCCCCCGATTGGAAGGACAGTCCGCCGCTATAGCCGACGGCCCGCACGCTGTCGGCGAAGACCTGGATCAGCTCCACCCGCAGTTCCGGCGGCAGGGCGGTGTGGCTGCGCAGGATCAGGTCGAAATGGTTGGGCCGCACCAGCCCGTCCAGCTGCATCGGCCCGAAACGGCTGAGGTCCAGATCGATGACGAAGCGGCTGCCCGGCTTGGACCGTTCCTTGCCGCCGCTCTCCTCGTCCTCCTTCAGCGGATGGACATGCAGCTTGATCGGCTTCGGCCCGTTGGCGTCCATCAGCGGGATGGTGTAGCTGCGCCAGTCACCGGGCAGCGTTTCCGCCGCCTCGCGGCGCAGACCGTCGAAATCCTTCTCCAGCCGCTCCAGCAGGTCACGGCGGCCCGCCTTGTCCAGGGCGCTTGCCGCATCGTCACCCAGCCAGCCAGCCGCGTCGCCGCCGCGCATCGCCGCCAGGAAGAAGCCGATCGCGGCGGTCAGCTTGCGGTTCGGTTGCGGCATCGTCGCCAGCATCGACTTGGCGAGCGCCGGATCGGCCGCCGCCAGCGTCGCCATCAGCTGCCGCATCGCCGGCCAGTCGCGCCCGTCCAGCGGACCCGGCGGGCCGGGCAGGGTGGGGGCCGCCGCCTGCATCGCCTGGGCGAGGTCGGCCAGCGCCGCCGTCACCTTGGCCCCCGGCGGCAGGCTTGCCGGGACGTTCAGCGCCAGCATGCCCTGTTTGGTCGCCAGGATCGGCTGCCCCTGCGGTGTGCTGCCGGCCACCGTGCCGCGCAGGATGGGCGTGTCGGACGGCAGCGCGGCCTCGTCCGGCTGAGGAGCAGGCTGCCCGCCGGATTGCTGGCCGGACTGGTTCCCGGCCTGCCCGTTGCGTCCGCCGGCCTCTGGATCGCCGGGCGGGCGAGGCTGTTGCGGCGGTGGGGTGACGGTCAGGATCTTCAGCGCCACCGTGGCGCCGCGTGGCAGGTCGGGTGGCTCGGCGTTGCCGGCGGTCTCGCCGGGCTGGTTCGGCATCGTCGGCGTTTCAGCGCCGGGATGGGCCGCGTCGCCGCCCAGTTGGACCGGCGTGCCGAAGGTGGCGCTGCCGCCGCCCATCGTCGGGGCGGCCATCGGCGAATTGGCCGTCGGCGAACCGGCCGTCGGCGCGGCTGGCGCCCCGGCAGCCGGAGCCTCGGGCTTCGTCGAACCGGCCGGGCCTGGCGTTCCCGCAGCCGGCGTGGCGGGCGCACCCTGCGTCGCCGTCGCGGCCGGGGTCAACGGCTTGGCGCCCGACCCGCCGGCCAGAACCAGCGCCGGCACGACGGTGCCCGGCATCAGCGGCGGCAGGTTGGTCGGGACCGTCGCCCCCGTAGGGGTGGGCAGCAGGACGGCGGGCGCCGCTCCGCTTCCGGCCGCCGGGGTCGGCGTCGTCACGCCGGTCTGCGGCGCGGCCGGATTCCCCAAGGACTGCAGCAGGATCAGCGCCGTCGGCTTGGCCGGCAGGGCGGTGGTGGGCGTTCCCGTCGAGGGCGTGTTGCCCGGCGTGATCTGCACCGTGACCTGCTTGTCCGTCGGCAGCTCCGCCGCGCTGTCCAGCAGCAGTTCACCCGCCGCGGTGCGCACGCGGGTCAGCCCCTCCGGCGTCTGGCCGGCGACGGTGCCGGTCAGCACCACCGGGCGGGTGACCTCCGGCAGCCGTTCGGGAAGCTGGACGACCGTGGCCTCGGCCGTAACAGGGGCGGGCGCGGTGGGGGCTGCCGCGGCGGTGGCGGCGGTAGGCGTGACTGACGGTGGGATCGCCCCGCCCATACCCGGCCGTTACTTGGCGCTGGCGAGCAGCCGCTGCACGATCGCCTCGACGTCGCGGGCCGCGTCGCTGGAGGGTGAGCGGGTCAGCAGCGGGGTCTGGTTGCGGATGGCGTCGCGCACCTTCAGGTCGCGGCGGATGATGCCCGCCAGCGCCGGCTTGTATTTCAGGAAGTTCTGGCAGGCCTTCAGGATGGTGCCGTAGGTGCGCTCGCCGTCCTTCACGCTCTGCGCCATGTTCACCACGATCCGCAAATCGGCCGACGGGTTGGTGGCGTGGGTCAGCTTGATGAAGGCATAGGCGTCGGTCAGCGAGGTCGGCTCGTCCGTTGTCACCACCAGCGTGGTGCCGGCCGGACCCGACAGGGTGCGCACCGTGCGGTCGACGCCGGCGCCCATGTCCATCACCACCCGGTCATAGCTCTTCGCCAGTTCCAGCAGGTCGTTGCGCAGGCCGGACAGCCGCTGGCTCGGCAGCTGCGCCAACGTGCCGGATCCCGACCGGCCGGCGATGATGTCGAACCCGGTGTCGGGGAAGCGCTGCGCCGCCTTGGCCAGCGTCACCTCGCCGTTGATGACGGCGCCCAGATCGTTCTTGGGCGAGAAGCCCAGTTGGATGTCGACGTTGGCGAGGCCCAGATCGCCGTCGAACAGCAGGGTGTTCATACCCGCCTTGGTGAGGGCATGGCTCAGCGTGATGGAGAACCACGTCTTGCCGACGCCGCCCTTCCCGCTGGCCACGGCGATGACGTTGGCGCCGCGCAGCGGGCGAACGTTCTTGAGGGCGGCCGGGAACACCGGATCGGTCATGGCAGGGTCCTCGACGAGGGGGAACTGGCGGCCTTAGCCTTGGTTGCGGGTTTTGCAGATGCGGGTTTGGTCGGCTTCGCGGCGGCGGCCCTGCGCGGTGGCGGTGGCGGTGGCGCCGGCTCCATCTCCGGCTCGTCGTCCTCCGGCTCATAGCCCCGTCCGAACTTCGGTTTGCGCTCAGGCCGATGGGCCGGCTCATGATCCGGCTCGTGATCGGGTTGGCCGTCTTCGCCGATGTCGTCGTCCTCGTCCCACGCCGGGGTGCGGGCGGCACGGCGCGGCGCGGGTTCCTTGACGGCGGGGGCCTTCTCCTCGGCCGGGATCATCATGCGGGCAAGCGCCAGCGGGTTCAATGCCGTCAGCCCCTCCGCCACCTTGGACGAGATGCTGGCGTCGCAGAAGGACAGCCGGGCGCGCGCGGCGATGGCCAGCACGCTGCCCAGCCGGCGCGCGATGTCCAGCCGGGTCACCAGCATGCGGCGCACGCCGACCGCCTTGAAGGCCAGCGCCATGTCGGCGGCCTCCATCGCGTCCAGCCCGGCCGGCAGCACCAGCACCGGCTCGACGTCACCGGCGGACAGCATGGCGCGCAGATCCTGCATGTCGTCGGCGTCGAACGGGTTGCGCCCGGCGGTGTCGACCAGCACGAGGTCGGTGCGCCGATGCACCTCGAAGGCGCCGGCCAGCGCGTCGGGGTCCTCCACCGTCGCCAGCTTCAGCTTCATCAGCCGGGTGAAGGCGGCCAGTTGGTCGACGCCGCCGGCCCGCACCGTGTCGGTGGTGATGACGCCGACCGAGCATTTCCTGAACACGGCGCGTGCCGCCAGCTTGGCGGCGACCAGCGTCTTGCCCGACCCCGGCGGCCCGACCAGCGCCAGCGGCTTCACCGGCGACCGGCCGTCGGGCAGCGGATTGAAGGTGAAGAAGGAATCGAGCGCCGAGCCCAGCGCCAGCCGCGGATCCTCGGTGTCCAGCCCCGACGCCGCGTCGATCAGCTGCTCGGCCAGCGCCGCCGGAACGCCATGGCGCTGCAGGGCGTCGGCCACCACCTCGCCCACGTCGATCTCGGGTTCCACCGGCTTGGGCGGCGCCTTGCCCCGGCCGCCGCGCGCGGTGCCGGAGGATTGGGCCGGCGGCAGGTCGTCCTCTTCCACCGCCGCCGTGACGCGCACGCCGCCGCCTTCCTCCTCGCGCGTGGCGACGATGATGGCGTCGTCGCCCAGCGACTGGCGCACCATCCGCATGGCGTCGGACATGGTCTTGGCATGGAAGGACTTCAGCCGCATCGGCAGCGCCTTCCGTCAGCTAAGGAGGAGGGAACGGCACGCACCATCAGATCTGCCCCAGGGTCTTGATGCGGGCCTTCGGGTGGATCTCGTTCTGCGACATGACCACGGTCGCCGGCCGGAACCGCTCGACGATGGAGCGGACGAAGGGCCGGATCAGCGGGCTGGTCAATAGAACGGGGCTCTCGCCCATCATGGCATGTCGCTCGAAGGTTTGACGGACGGAGGTGATGAACTGCTGCAGGCGGGACGGAGCCATCGTCAGCTGCCGGTCGTCGCCGTCGCCCACCAGCGATTCGGCGAACCCCTGCTCCCATTCGGGCGACAGGGTGACGAGCGGGATGAAGCCCATCTCGTTCGTGTTCGCGTCGCAAATCTGCCGGGCAAGGCGGGACCGCACATGCTCGGTGATCTGGGTGATGCTGCGGGTCTGGCTGGTCGCTTCGGATACCCCTTCCAATATGGTGGGAAGATCCCGGATCGAGACCCGTTCGGCAAGGAGATTCTGCAACACCCGTTGCAATCCGCCCACAGTGATCTGTCCGGGCACCACATCGGCGATCAGCTTCTGGTGTTCCTTGTCGGTCTCGTCCAGCAGCTTCTGCGTCTCGGTGAAGGACAGCAGCTCCGGCATGTTGTCCTTGATCAGCTCGGTCAGGTGGGTGGTCACCACGGTCGACGGGTCGACGACGGTATAGCCCTTGAACAGCGCCTCCTCGCGATAGCCGGGCTCGATCCAGATGGCGGGCAGGCCGAAGGTCGGCTCCACCGTCTGTTCGCCGGGCAGGCTCATGGCGTCGCCGCGCGGGTCCATCACCAGCAGCATGTTGGGCCGGATGTCGCCGCGCCCGGCCTCGATCTCCTTCACGCGGATGATGTAGGTGTTGGGCGGAAGCTGCAGGTTGTCCTGGATGCGCACCGCCGGCATGACGAAGCCGACCTCGCCGGCGATCTGCCGGCGCAGGCCCTTGATCTGGTCGGTCAGCCGGTGGCTGCCCGCCTGCGGCTGGTTGATCAGCGACAGGAGGCCATAGCCCAGCTCCAGCCGGATCAGGTCGATGGACAGCGCGGTGGAGATCGGTTCGTCCGGCGCCGGGCCGGCACCCGGCATGCCGCCGCCCGCGCCGCCGGCCGCCGCCGCTTCCTCCGCTGCCGCGGCCTCTTCCGCCTCCTTCCTGGCGCGCAGGCGCGGCATGTACCAGGCGGCGGCGCCGACGGCGACGATGACCGGGGCCAGCGTCAGGATCGGCATGCCCGGCAGCAGGGCCAGCACGCCGACGGCGCCGGCCGCCAGGGCCAGCGCCTGGCTGTGGCCGGTCAGCTGCCCGACCACCGCCTTGTCGGTCGAGCCGCCCATGCCCGCCTTCGACACCAGGAAGCCGGCGGAGATCGAGATCACCAGCGCCGGGATCTGCGACACCAGACCGTCACCGATGGTCAGCTTGGTGAAGGTGTCCAGCGCCGTCATCACCGGCATGTCGTGGCGCAGCACCGCGATGGTCACGCCGCCGAGGATGTTGATGAACATGATCATCAAGCCGGCGACGGCGTCACCCTTCACGAACTTCGACGCACCGTCCATCGAGCCGAAGAAGGCGCTTTCGTCCTCCAGCTCCTTGCGGCGCGCCCGCGCCGTGCCCTCGTCGATCATGCCGGCCGACAGGTCGGCGTCGATCGCCATCTGCTTGCCGGGCATGGCGTCCAGGGTGAAGCGCGCCGCCACTTCGGCGATGCGGCCCGAACCGGCGGTGATGACCTTGAAGTTCACGATGGTCAGGATGGCGTAGATGATCACGCCGATGACGAAATCGCCGCCCATGACCAGGCTGGCGAAGGCCTCGATCACATGGCCGGCGGCCGACGTGCCCTCATGTCCATGCGTCAGGATCAGGCGCGTGGACGCCATGTTGAGCGACAGGCGCAACAGCGTGGTGATCAGCAGGATCGTCGGGTAGGACGACAGCTCCAGCGGCTTGGAGATGAACAGCACCACCATCAGGATCAGGATGGAGATGGTGACGTTCAGCCCCAGCATCATGTCGAGCATGACGCTGGGCAGCGGCATGATCAGCCCGACCACGACGATCAGGATGCCGATGGCCATCGCCACGTCGCCGCGCTTCAGCGACGACTTGGCGACCGACCACATCTCGCCGAAGGCGGCCATGTTGCCGGGGCCGCCCCCGCCACCGGGCCCGCCCCCGCCGCTATTCTGCTCCGTCAGCGCCATCGATGCTCCCGCCGCTCAAGGCTCCGTACCGGACGGGCCGTCAGGCCGTCGCCCGCTCGTCGTTGCCCGGGGCGGGCACGGGACGGCCCTCGTCGCCATACTGCTTCAGCTTGTTGCGCAGCGTGCGGATCGAGATGCCCAGGATGTTGGCGGCATGGGTGCGGTTGCCCAGGCAGTGGGTCAGCGTCTCCAGGATCAGGTCGCGCTCGACGTCCGCCACCGTGCGGCCGATCAGCGCCGCCAGACCGGCGCCGCTGGTCCCGGCGCTGGCGGCAGCCGCCGCGCTGCTGTTGGCCGCCATGCCATAGGGGCCGGGCTTGCCGCCCTTCGGCGGGCCGTAGCTGGTTGGCAGCGACCCCGGCGGCGGAACCACCAGCGGGGCGGACGGCTGCTGCGGCTGGGAGGGCGCGGCCGGCACCGTGCCGCCGGGACCGGCGAACGGGTTGGCGACCGGCGAGTCGGCGGGGATGGAGGCCTGGGCGCTGCCTTCCGGGGCCAGCAGCTTGCTGGTCAGCATGATCGCTTCCGGCCCGACCTCTTCGCCGCGCGACAGCAGGACGGCGCGGTGCATGGTGTTTTCCAGCTCGCGCACGTTGCCGCGCCAGTGATGCGACTTCAGCATCAGCAGAGCGTCCTCGGTCAGGCGCTTGTCGCCCAGCCCGTTGGCCTCCGCGTATTTCTTCAGGAAATGCTCGGCGATCATCGGGATGTCGGCCGGGCGTTCGCGCAAGGACGGGATCGCCACGCTGAACACGTTCAGGCGGAAATACAGATCCTCGCGGAAATTGCCGGAGCGGACCTCCGCCTCCAGATTGCGGTTGGAGGTGGCGATCAGGCGGACATTGACCTTCACCGGCTGGCTGGAGCCAATGCGGTCGATCTCCTTCTCCTGGATGGCGCGCAGCAGCTTGGCTTGCAGGCGCGGATGCATCTCCGACAGCTCGTCCAGCAGCAGGGTGCCGTTGTTGGCCTCCTCGAACTTGCCGAGACGCCGGGCGACGGCGCCGGTGAAGGCGCCCTTCTCGTGCCCGAACAGCTCCGATTCCAGCAGGTTTTCCGGGATGGCGGCACAGTTCACCGCGACGAAGGGCTCGTTGGCCCGCCGGCTCTTGCGGTGGATGAAGCGGGCCATCAGCTCCTTGCCGGTGCCGCTCTCGCCGGTGATCATGACGGAGGCGTCGCTGGGCGCCACCTGCTCCGCCAGCCGCAGGGTCGCCAGCATGGCCGGGTCGCTGCAGACGATGGAGTGGCTTTCCTCGGCCACCGCTTCCAGCACCGCGGCGATCAGCTCGGCGTTGGGCGGCAGCGGCAGGTATTCCTTGGCGCCGGCGCGGATGGCGCGCACGGCGGCGGCCGCATCGGTGCCGATGCCGCAGGCGACCACCGGGATGGTGATCCGCTCCGACTTCAGGCTGTCGATGAAGGTGGCGATGTCCAGCTTGACGTCGATCATCACCAGATCGGCGCCGGCGGCGGCGCGCAAGGCGTTCAGCGCCCCTTCGATGCTGTCGGTGTGCGACACCTTGGCCCCCCGCTTCATGGCAATCTTGCCGGCGGCGGTGATGTAGCCTTCCAACGTTCCAACGATCAGCAGACGCATAGCCTTACGCTCCCACTCTCGGGGCTTCCCGGTCGAAATACTGGATCCGCTTTCCAGGCGGCAGGACGGCGTTCAGGAGCATCTCCAGACGCCGCGGATTCTCCTGGCGCGCGATGGACACGGCGCCAATGGTGTAGAGGGTCTTGACCAGCGCGTCCTCCTCCGCCGCCCGCTCCACCTTGGCGGCGAGCGGGGCGAGGACGACGTTGCCGAGCACGGCCCCGTAGAAGGTCGTCAGCAGCGCCAACGCCATCGCCGGCCCGATGGCCGACGGGTCGCTCAGGCTGCCCAGCATCTGCACCAGACCGACCAGCGTGCCGATCAGCCCCATGGCCGGCGCCACTTCCGACGCCCGGCGCAGCACGCCGGCGCTCTTGCCGTGGCCGCCGGCGGTCGCCTCGACCTCGCCGGTCAGCATCCGCTCGATGGCGTCGGGCGGCAGCCCTTCGGTGATGAGGGTGACGCTGCGGTGCAGGAAGGGTTCGCCGCGCAGTTCCGGCAGGACGTTGCGCAGGGTCTCCGGCCCGGCCCGGCGGGCAGCCTCGGCCAGGAGGATCACCTGCCGGGCCACGCCCTTGGGGTCGAGCGTCTGGTGGACCAGCACCGCCGCCGCGTTCCTCCAGGCCACCGCCACGTCGCCCAGCGAGAAGGAGGCGGTGGTGACCGCCAGCGTCCCGCCCAGCACGATCAGCAGCGACGGCGGATCGAGGAAGGCGCGGGCCGACCCGCCGGTGGTGATGGCGATCAGGATCACCGCGGCGGCGGCTGCCAGCCCGACCAGCGTCGCCACGTCCAGCCCGCCGCGCAGCCGCACGCTCCGCCCCGGCGCGGTCGCGCCGGTTTGGGCGGCAGCCGGCTCGCCCTGGGCCGCGGCGGCACGGGGACCGCCGGCCGGGGTGGCCTTCGCGCGGGACGCGGTGCTGTCGGACGAAATCGCCATCATCCCCGGTCCGACTTGATGATTTCCGTCATGGTCACGCCCAGCCGGTCTTCCACCACCACCACCTCGCCGCGGGCGACCAGGCGGTTGTTGACGTAGATGTCGATGGCCTCGCCGACCTTGCGGTCCAGCTCGACCACGGCGCCGCGGCCCAGCTTCAGCAGCTGCGCCACCTGCATGGTCGATTTGCCCAGCACCGCGGAGATCTGGACGGGGATGTCGTACACCGCCTCCAGATCCTTGGTGATACCGGGGCTGGCGTATTCGTCGCCATCGCCACCCTGCAGATCGTTCAGCGAGAAATTGTCGCTCGGCATGTCGGTCTCGGACCTCCTTCATTCCGGACACCCCTTAGACGGGGGCCGGAGCCTCCAGCATGTGCGCGGCACGGCGTTCGATCTCGGCCAGCAGCTGGGCGGTGTCCCGCTCCATGCCGCCTTCGGCCCATTCGATGCGGCAGCCGCCGGGGGCTACCGACGGATCGCCGATCACCATCAGCTTGGCGCCGAAGCCGCGGGCGCCCACCGTTTCGTCCAGATGGTCGCGCACCAGACCCATCGTGTCCTCAGCCACCCGGATGACCAGCCGCGGCTCGTCGATCAGGTCGGTCAGGCAGGCGCGGACCATGCCCTCGACCTCGACCATGCCGCCGCGCCGCGCCCATTCCGGCAGCAGCTTGCGGACGATGGCCAGCGCCAGATGGACCGGCTGTTCGCTGCGCGCGGCGTTGCCCGCCTCGCGCTCCGCCAGCAGCCGCTGCACCCCGTCGGCGATCTGCGACAGGGCGTTGGCGATGCGGTTGTTCACCGTCGCCTCGATCTCCGCCTTGCCACGCTCGTAGCCGGTGTTCTGGCCGGCGGCCATGCCGTCGGTGAAGCCCTTGCCGTAGCCCTCGGAGGTGCCGGCCGACTTGCCGGCGGCCATGCCCTCCTCGTAGCCCTGCGCGCGGGCGGCGGCCAGCTCCTCCTCGCCGAAGGTCGGGGCGGGCGGCAGTTCCGGCTCCGGCTCGGGTTCCGGATGGGCCGACAGCTCGTCCTCGGGCAGCAGGTCGTCGTCCTCCACATGGGTCATGCGGGGGACGGCGTCCACGTCGAAGGACTCGTCGAAGAGGAATTTGCGCACGCTCATCGCCGCGACCCTCCCTCAAACGGTATGGAAACGGAGGCCGGCATCGCTCAGCTCTCCTGATACAGCCAGTTGCGCAGGATGGAGACCGCCTCTTCCGGATGCTTGTCGACGATCTCGCCGACCTTGCGCAGGGAGGACGCGCGGACGCGGCCCTCCACCCGGTTGATGTCGATCATCTGCTCCAGCTCCTCGTCGGCCTGCGCCGCTTCCAGCGCCAGATCCTGGGCCAGCGCGCCGGTGGGGGCGGCGAGCGCGGCCGGCATGCCGGCCTGGTCGGTCAGCAGGCGGTCCATCTCGTCCTCTTCCTGCATCTCCGCCTTTTCGAAGGCACGGGAGATCAGCGGGCGGATGACCAGCAGGATGATGAGGACGGCGACGATGCCCAGGACCACCATCTCCGCGATGCGGAACAGGTCGTCCTTGGTCATGCCCATGAACAGCTCTTCCGGCTTCTGGATGTCGTCCTCGGGCGACCAGAAGCGCATGTTCACCACTTCCAGCGAGTCGCCGCGCACGGCGTCCAGCCCCACGGCGGACCGCACCAGCGCCTTGATGCTCTCGATCTCTTGCTCGCTGCGCGGCTGGTAGGTCGGCGCCCCGTCCTTGTTGTTCTGATAGGTGCCGTCGACCAGCACGGCGACCGACATCCGGCGCACCTGTCCCGCCTCGCGGACATGGGACTTGGTGGTCTTGGTGATCTCGTAGTTGATCGTCTCTTCGGCGCGGGACGATTTGTTGGAGGACAGCGGGCTGGCGCTGCTGCTGGCCTGCGAGGTCGGCAGATTCTGGTCCACCGTCACCGGGGCCAGCGGGTCGCGGTCGCTGCTCTCGTTCGATTCGTTGACGGTCTGGGTCGAGCGGACGACCTGGCTGTCCGGATCGAAGATTTCCGACTGGGTGGTGATGCGGTCGAAATCGAGGTCGGCCGACACCTCCGCCCGGACCTTGCCGTAGCCCAGCGTCCGGCCCAGCAGATCCTCGATGGTGCGGGCCATCCGCCCCTCATAGGCCTGCTTCTTCTCCTCCGCGCTCGCCATCATCGCTTCGGCGGTGTCGCTGCCGGTGCCGCGCGCCAGCAGGTTGCCCTTGTCGTCGACGATGGAGATGCGGTTGGGATCCAGGTTGGGGACGGAGGCGGCGATCAGCTGCTGGATCGCCTGGATGTTCTCACGGCTCAGCTTGGCGCCGGGGCGCAGCTTCAGGAAGACGCTGGCGGTCGCCGGATTCTGCTGGCGGGCGAACAGCTCGCGCTTGGGCAGCACCAGATGCACGCGGGCCTGCATGACGCCGTTCAGCGTCTGCACCGTGCGCGCCATCTCGCCTTCCAGCGCGCGCAGGTGGTTGATGTTCTGCATGAAGCTGGTGGCGCCGAACCCTTCGCCCTTGTCGAACAGCTCGTAGCCCACCGATCCGCCGGACGGCAGGCCCTGGGCCGCCATGCGCATGCGCATCGGCCCGACCTGATCGGCCGGGACCATGATCTTGGTGCCGGACTTGTCGACGCTGTAGGGGACCTTGGCCTCGTCCAGCTTCTTGGCGATGGCCGCCGCCTCCGTCTGCTGGAGGTCGGAATAGAGCAGCTCCATTTCCGGCGTGGACAGCCGGGTGGTCAGATAGACGAAGAATCCGATCAGCAACAGCCCGACGCCGCCGATCGCCGCAAGGCGTGCGGGTCCGAGATTGCGCAAGGTCTGCAGCAGGTTGTTCACGCGCGGTCCCCGATCGGAAGTCTTCCCGGCATACTCTCCACACATCTCCGTTTCGCGAATGCGAGACGGTTTGTGCAAGTTCCGCGCCGGGCATGCCTATGTTGGGGCATGCTGCGGTGTCTTGATGAAGAGAGGGTTAATCGGCGGCAGTTTTTGCCGGGCGCCCGGCAAAATATGCCTAGTGCCCCGCAAATGTTGCAGCCCTGCGGCGGCTGTGCAACGGCTTCGGCCGCAACCTTGGGTCACAATGCCGCAGCCGGTTCCGGGCGTGAGCGGAGCCGTCCGCCAGACGCGACTGTGGGTAGGACGATACCGTCCAATGCGCGAAAAGAGTGCGGTTCTATGACCAACCGGCCGATTCCCGCGAAAACCGCCCTGCCCAAAAGAGGTAGCTGGTCCAGCCAAGGTTGACATCGGCAGGTCGCGGTCATAGCTGAGTTGCATTCCGTCCCCGCGACCGGCCGATTCGTCTGCCCGGCGACGTGTTCCTAAGCTTCGGCGCCAATGCGGGCGTTCCGGATGGCGGCGGGAGGATTCGGCTGCCGGGACCGGTACGGGCCAGTACAGGATCGAAGGGGAAAAGCCATGAAACGGCGTGGGCGCGAAAAGAAGGAAGGCCTGAACGAGGTCGATGTGTTCGTCGGCCAGCGCCTGCGGGAGCTGCGCATGCTCGCCGGCCTCAGCCAGAGCGATGTTGCCGCGGCGCTGGGGCTGACCTTCCAGCAATTGCAGAAGTACGAGCGCGGCTTCAACCGCGTGTCCTCCAGCCGCCTGTTCAAGCTGGGCCAGTTCTTCCGCGTGCCGGTCTCCGTCTTCTTCGAGGGGCTGGAGAATCGCCAGCAGGCGGGCGAGGGCGGCGAGATGCCGGCGGCGGCCGGCGGCGAGGAGCAGGAGAACACGCTGCAATCGCGCGAGGCGCTGATGCTGGCGCGCTATTTCCAGAGCATCCGCGATCCGCAGATCCGCGCCGCCATCCGCGAGCTTGCCGAGCGCTGCGCCGAGCAGCAGGCCGACGGTGCCTCCTCCGGCGCGGCACCGGCGCCCAAGCGCGGCCGTGGCCGCCGGGCGGAGCAGGGCGGCCACGCCTGACGCCTGTCGCCTGACTTGGCCCCGCGGTCTCAGGCCTGCTTCAGCCGTCGGTAATGCTCCAGGAAATCGGCCAGCGCCTCTTCCGGGCCGAGCGGCACGATGGTGGCCTCGTCCGGGTCGGGCAGGTCGCGCCAGTTGACGCGGTGCGGCGCGCAGAGGTCGCGCAGCTCGGTCGCCAGCGCCCGCTGGTCGGCCAGCTTGACCGCCTTCGGCTCCGGATGGCGGAAGCCGAAGCGCAGGGCGAGCGCGCTCTTGATCGGCTCCACCGCCTGCCGGATGGCGTCGCGGCCGATCCGCACCTTCCACGGAGTCGGCCAGTCGCCGGTGAAGGCCTCCTCGCAGTCATGCATCAGCGCGTCGTAGGCATAGCCCTGTGGCGCCAGCCGGCTGGCCAGGACGCAGTGCTGGGCCACGCTGAAGAAGCGTTGGGTGTTGCCGACGAAGCGGCACTGGTAGGCCAGCGGCCGGGCGATGTCCTCGATGTCGAAGGGGCCGAAATCCGGGCGCTCCAGATCGACGGTGCGGCCCGAATAGGTGATCATCACCGCCGTCGGCTCGGGCACGTCGAGCAGATCGAACTGGTCGGGATGGGTGACGCGCGGCGACCCGCCGCGCCGCTTCGGCGCTGCTTTCTTCATGCCTCGAGTCTCTAGCAGATCGGTCCCGCGCCGCTCAACCGCGCGTCCGGCGGAAATCCATTGAGCGCACTCAATCCCCTCCTGCCGGTTCGCGCACCAAGCTGCTGGTGGCGGCGACGGTGGTTTCCAGAAGCGGCAGCAATGCCGCGACCTTCTCGGTGTCGGCCGGGCTGTCGTTGATGGCACGGGCGATGGCGGCCATGCGGGGGGCGCCGAAATTGGCGGCCAGCCCGGTCAGCGTGTGGGCCGCCTGCTTCAGCTCCTTCGGCCGGCCGGCCTGCAGGGCGGAGCGGATCGCCGTCAGCTCGCGCAGGGCCGTCTCCGGCAGCAGCAGCAGCATGCCGTCCAAGGCCTCGCCGCCCAGCGCCAGCCGCAGCTCCGCCAGCTTGACCCGGTCGACCAGCGGCAATGCCGAGAACTGGCTGCCTTCCAGCGCCGGGCGGCTGGGCATCGGCACGACGCGCCCGTCCTGCGGCCGGGTCGCCAGATCGATCAGCACGGCGTTCAGCTGGTCCCAGTCGATCGGCTTGGTCAGATAGGCGTCCAGCCCGGCGGCCATGTGGCCGTCGCGATGCTCCGGCAGGGCGTCGGCCGACAGGCCGACGATGGGGATGCGCGCCACCGGCCCGTCCATCCGGCGGATCGCCCGCGCCGTCGACCGGCCGTCCAGCACCGGCATTTCCATGTCCAGGATCAGCGCGTCGTAATCGGCCGCCGTGACCGTGGCCAGCGCCGCCCGCCCATCGGTCACCGCGTCGATCTGGTGGCCGATGCGGGTCATCATGGCGACGATCAGCATGCGGTTGATGTCGTTGTCCTCGGCCAGCAGAAGCCGCAGCGGCACCCGCGTCGGTTCCGGCATCTCCGCCGCCGACAGGGCCGGCCGGGAACCGAGGTCGGGGGCCGGCTGCGCCTCCGCCAGCCGGCTGCGGATCGAGAAGCGGAAGGTGGAGCCGCGGCCCGGCATGCTGGCGACGGTGATCTCGCCGCCCATCGCCTCCACCAGCCGCTTGCAGATCGCCAGCCCCAGGCCGGTGCCGCCATATTTTCGGCTGGTCGACACGTCGGCCTGGACGAAGGCGTCGAACAGACGGGCGCGCTGCTCGGCCGTCATGCCGATGCCGTTGTCCTGCACCTCGAACCGCAGGGTGACGGGGCCATCCGGCGCGGCCGGGGCGTCCGCCGAGTCGGCCGGAGGGCCAGCGGGAGGATCCGGCGACCACACGGCGATCTCGATGGCGCCGCGGTCGGTGAACTTGATGGCGTTGGACACCAGATTGAACAGCACCTGCCGCAGCCGGGTCGGGTCGCCGCGGATGTGGCGCGGCGTGTCCTCGGCGATGGAGGCGGACAGGCTCAGTCCCTTGGCCGCCGCCCGCACCAGGAACAGCTGGACCACGTCCTCCACCAGCCGGGGCAGCGAAAAGTCGATCTCCTCCAGCGTCAACTGCCCCGCCTCGATCTTGGAGAAGTCGAGCACGTCGTTCAGGATCGTCATCAGCGTGTCGGCCGACGAGCGCAGCGTCTTGACGAAGGCCTTCTGCTGGTCGTTCAGCCCGGTGCCCATCAGCAGGTCGCCCATGCCGATCACCGCGTTCATCGGCGTGCGCAGCTCGTGGCTCATCATCGCCAGGAACCGCGACTTGGCGCGGCTGGCGTTCTCCGCCGCGATGCGGGCGGCCTCCGCCTCCTCCCGCGCGCCGTCCAGCTTCTCGGCCAGGGCGAAGGTCTCGGCCGCCAGCCTGGTCAGCTGCTCCTCGGCGGCGCGCAGCTCCTCCTGCGACCGGCGGCTGTGGGTGACGTCGGCGCAGGAGGCGGCGATCCAGCGCGCCTGCCCATCGGACCCTTCCCCTGGCCCCGGCACCGGCCGCAGGCTCAGCGCGTTCCAGAAGGCGGTGCCGTCCTTGCGGTAATTCAGCACCTCCACCGACAGGGGCCTGACCTCGGCCAGGGCGGTGCGGATCGCCGCCGCCGTTTCCGGATCGGTGCCCGGCCCCTGCAGGAAGCTGCCGTCCTGGCCGATCACCTCGTCGGACGCATAGCCGACCATCTCCAGGAAGGCGCGGTTGCAATAGACGATGGGGTGGTTGGGAAGGGTGGCGTCGGACACGGCGATGCCGCCGCCGCTGGCCTCCACCACGGCGGCGAGCATCGCCGCATCGGGCGAACTGCCGAAGGGGGACAGGGGAGCGGCGGGTGACGCGGTCACGGGGGGAACGGTCCTGATCGGTTCGGTGGGGCCGGCCTTGCGGCGGATGGCAAGGATAGGCCGTTGTGTGCCCGATTGCCATTCCCCGACGGCGGGATCCGTGTGCCTGCGGTCCGGCAATGGCGATTCCGTTAACGACTGCGCAACAATACATCCAGAAAACTGTGTTCATCCGGCCGCGCGGGCGGCGTCCGGATGAACACAGGTTGAGCGGAGAGCGTCATGGTGGTGGAGGCAGGCGGACGGACCCGCCAGGTCCGGACGATACACGATCTCGGTGTGCTTCTGGTCGAGGACGACGACTTCACCCGCAAGCTGATCTACCGGCTGCTGCACGACATCGGGCTGCGGACGGTGTTCGAGGCTGCGGACGGCGTCCAGGCGCTCGACATCCTGCGCAAGAACGGCGAGGACGTCGACGTGGTGATCTGCGACCTGGAAATGCCGCGGATGACCGGGCTGGACCTGCTGCACGCCCTGCGCACCGCCACCGGCAACCCGCTGGCCGACTTGCCGGTGCTGGTGCTGACCGGCCACCGCGAGGCGGATGTGGTGAAGCGCGCCATCGCCTACGGCATCTCCGGCTATCTGGTGAAGCCGGTGTCGAAGGCCGACCTGATGAAGCGCCTGACCTTCGTCATGCAGAAACGGCAATAGCCCGGATAGGGATAGGGAATGGGGGGACAGGCGGGGGCCACTCTCCTTTCCATTTCCCACCGGGGCTCAACCGGTGCTGGCGCTTTCGCTGCCCTTCCTGTAGAAGGGAAATCACTGCCGCCGCGACGCGAAAGGTCCATGGGTTCCTGCCATCCTTCGCCCGGCCCGCTCCGATCCCGTTTCCGGAATCGGGGAGAGCCGTGAGCAAAGACCGACCTCCCGGGTCGTCCCCCAGGTCGTACGACGCACACCATCCCAGTGCGGAAGGGACTTGTGCGCGCGTTTCGGACCTGCTGGACGACTTCCTGACGCGCGGCGCCGCCACCGGGGCCGCTACCGGCGATCCCCTTTTCAACGATCCGGCCGTCCCGTCCCGCATCTCGCTCGGCGAAATCATGGATGCGCTGGGCGACCGTGCCTTCGGCGCGCTGCTGCTGATCCTCTCTATTCCCAACGTGCTGCCGGTTCCCGGCCTGTCGACCGCCACCGGCGTGCCGATGATCCTGCTCGGCGCCCAGATGGCGCTGGGCCGGCATGGCCCCTGGCTGCCGCGCCGCATGCTGGCGGTCACCTTCGACCGCCAAGCCTTCCTGGGCGTGATCCACCGGGCCAAGCCGTGGGCGGAGCGGGTGGAGCGGCACCTGCGGCCGCGCATGCCGGCGCTGGCCGGTCCCACCGCCGAACGGCTGCTGGGGCTGGCGGTGATGGTGCTGGCCGGCATCCTGTCCCTTCCCATCGTCTTCGGAAACCAGCCTCCGGCCTTCGCCATCGCGCTGATCGCGCTGGGGCTGATGGAATCCGACGGTGCCTTCGTCTCGGCCGGCCTGATCGCCGGCCTTCTGTCCATCGCCATCGTCGCCGCCGTCCTGCTCGGTCTCGGGCAGGCGGCGGTCGCCGTGGCGCAACAATTGATCGGTTGAGGGAGCGCCCCCAAAGGGCACAAAGCCATGATTTGGGAATTGTTGGTCATCGTCCTGCTGATCCTGCTCAACGCCTTCTTCGCGATGTCGGAGATGGCGCTGGTGTCGGCGCGCCGCGCCCGGCTTCAGCAGATGGCCGAGGAGAAAGGCGGCGCCGGCGCCCGCGCCGCGCTGGAGCTGTCGGAAGACCCCAGCCGCTTCCTGTCCACCGTGCAGGTCGGCATCAGCCTGACCGGCATCATCGCCGGCGCCTATGGCGGCTCCACCCTGGCCGAACGGCTGGGCGGGGTGCTGGACGAACAGGTCGCCTGGATCGCCCCCTACGGCCACACCGTCGCGTTCGCGCTGGTGGTCGCCGCCATCACCTATTTCTCCCTCATCATCGGCGAACTGGTGCCCAAGCGCGTCGCCCTGATCTCGTCGGAGCGGATCGCCGCGCTGGTCGCCGCCCCGATGCGGACGGTGTCGCGCCTGTCGGCCCCGGTGGTCTGGCTTCTCGGCGTGTCGAGCGACGCGGTGCTGAAGCTTCTGCGCCTGCCGACCTCGCGCGAGCAGACGGTGACGGAGGAGGAGGTCAAGACCCTGATCGCCGAAGGCACCCAGAGCGGCGTCTTCGAGCCGGCCGAACGCCAGATGATCGAGGGGGTGATGCACCTGTCCGACCGCACGGTGCGGTCGATCATGACGCCGCGCCCCGACCTGATCTGGCTCGACATAGACGACAGCCCCGATGCCATCGGCCGCGAGATCTGCGAAAGCGGTTATTCCCGCTTCCCGGTCTGCCGCGGCGACGTCGACGAACTGCAGGGCATCGTCGCGGCCAAGGCGCTGCTCGACCAGTCGCTGAAGGGGGTTTCCTTCGACGTGCGGGCGGCGATGGTCCAGCCGCTGGTCGTCCATGACGGCACGCCGGTCTTCCGCCTGCTCGACCTGTTCAAGCAGGCCAGCGTCCACATGGCGATTGTGGTGGACGAGTACGGCAGCGTCGAGGGTCTGGTCACCATGACCGACATCCTGGAGGCGATCGCCGGCGAACTGCCCGACAGCAGCCACGAAGGCGATGCCGGAGCCGTCCAGCGCGAGGATGGCAGCTGGCTGGTCGACGGCATGACCCCGGTCGAGGAGGTCGAGGCGCTGGTCGGCGTCAAGAACATGAAGGGGGAGGGCGATTTCCACACCATCGCCGGCTTCCTGCTCGATCATTTCGGCCATGTTCCGACCGCGGCGGAGCATTTCCACTGGAACGGCATCCGTTTCGAGGTCGTCGACATGGACGGCCGCCGCATCGACAAGGTGCTGATCCAGCTGAACCCGGAGGTTTCGGAGGGGTGAGTTTGAGCCGGGTCTGCTTGCCCCCTCAGACCTATTGCCCCCTCCCCATCCCTCCCCCCTCGGCCGGCCGAAGGCCGGTCCGATCGCGGGAGAGGGGGCAGGACGCTTGTCCGAGTGAACTGAATCGCGAAGCGGCGGCAGTCCCCTCTCCCGCGCGAGCGGGGGAGGGTTAGGGAGGGGGCAATAGGTCTGAGGGGGCAAATAGGGACAAGCGCTCCCTCAATGCACCACCATCTCCCCATCCCCGAACGCGCCTCCGAACTCCCCCTCGTCCGCATTCGTCGTTCGCACCGCCTCGACCAGATCGCGGACTTCCTCCGATAGGTCGTCGGCGTCCCAGCCATGGCCGTCGGCGCCGGCAACCACCAGCAGGCGCAGCGTGGTGCGCAACAGGTCGCCGGCTTCCCAGCCGTTGGAGCGTTCGGCCTCGCGCGCCATGTGCAGCAGGCCGGTGGCGCAGTTCAGGACCTCGGGGTCGACCTTCATCGGGCGCTCCTCCCCGCCCGTAAGGGCGAAAAATCGTTGGCCATGCCAACAATATTTGGACCGTTGCTCCGGCGTGTCAAACCCGTCCGTCCGGCTCCTCCATTGGCGGGAGTCGGGAAACGAAACGACCCTTGACGCCCTGCGGCCATTGCTTGAACGGAACGATCCCGTCATCGGTGGCGGCATAGGCGCGCAGGTAGGCGGTCAGCGTCTCCACCGTCATCTCGTCCGGGGCGAAATCGCCCAGCACATAGCTCATCCGGGCGGCGGAGCGCACGGCGATGGCACAAGGGCGCCGACAGCTCATCAGGCAGCGCATCGGCCGCAGCCGCACCTGCGCGGCCAGATCGGGCTGGTCGGCCAGCGCCCGCTCCATCAGCGCCACCAGCTCCGCCCCCGGCCGCGTGGCTTCGGGCGGGTCCTCCGGCCGGCGGCAGGTTTCGCAAACGACAAGCTCGACGGTCATGCTTGGGCTTTCACAGATTTTCCGGTTCGTGCGAACCGACAGCTAGAGGCCGGTTCGGGCGCTGTCAACGCGCTTGCACCTTGCCAAGCCCCACGAAACTCCCGACGATGCGGGCCACCACAGGCGATGGGCGGGAACGGCGGACGGGCATGAGCGCGAGGCAACGGATCGTCCGTGAACGCCGGCAATACAACCAGCTCGCCGCCGACCAGACGCTGGAGGACTATGCGCTCCGCTACACGGCGGAGCGGGCGCGGCGCTGGAGCGCGTGGCGGGTCGCCAACACCGCGCTCGGCGCCATCTCCTTCCTGGCCTGCGAGGCGCTGGGCGCCGCCGTCACCCTGACCTACGGCTTCGAGAACGCCATGGCCGCCATCCTGGCGGTGGCGGTTCTCAGCATCATCGTCGGGCTGCCGATCACCTATCACGCGGCCAAGGCCGGGGTGGACATCGACCTGCTGGCCCGCGGCGCCGGCTTCGGCTATCTCGGCTCCACCATCACCTCGCTGGTCTACGCCTCCTTCACCTTCATCCTGTTCTCGATCGAGGCCAGCATCATGTCGGCCGGGCTGACCATGGTGCTGGGCATCCCGGCCTCTGTCGCCCATGTCATCAGTTCGCTGGCGGTGATCCCCATCGCCGTCTATGGCATCCGCTTCATCAGCCGCATGCAATGGGCGACGCAGCCGGTGTGGATCCTGCTGCAATGCGTGCCGCTGGCCTATTTCTTCCTGCTCGACCGCGACACCCTGGCGCAATGGACCTCGCTGCCCGGCGTCTACGCCCCCGACGGCGGGCTGTCGCTGCTGCCCTTCGGCATGGCCGCCTCGGTCCTGCTCTCGCTGCTGCCGCAGATCGGCGAGCAGGTGGACTATCTGCGCTTCCTGCCCTCGCAGTCCCGCATCGGCAAGGTGCGCTGGTGGGCGGCGCTGCTGGCCGGCGGGCCGGGCTGGGTGGTGATCGGCAGCCTGAAACTGGCGGCGGGGTCGCTGCTGGCCTTTCTCGCCATTAAGCACGGCATGCCGGCGGAGGATGCGGTGCAGCCCAACGGCATGTACCACATGGCCTTCCTCGACGTGTTCGGCTCCCCCGCCGCGGCGCTGGCGCTGACCGGCATCTTCGTCGTCGTCTGCCAGATGAAGATCAACGTCACCAACGCCTATGCCGGCTCCATCGCCTGGTCGAACTTCTTCTCCCGCCTGACCCGCAGCCATCCGGGCCGCGTCGTCTGGCTGGTGTTCAACGTGCTGCTGGCCCTGCTGCTGATGGAAATCGGCATCCTCGGCGTGATCGAGAGCATCCTCGGCCTCTACGCCAACGTCGCGGTGGGCTGGCTGGGCGCCGTCGCCGCCGATCTGGCGGTCAACAAGCCTCTCGGCTTCAGCCCGCCGGGGATCGAGTTCAAGCGCGCCCACCTCTACGACATCAACCCGGTCGGCACCGGCGCCATGGGGCTGTCGGTGCTGTGTTCCACCACCGCCTTCTTCGGGCTTCTCGGCCCGGTGGCCCAGGCGCTGGCCCCCTTCATCGGGCTGGTCGTCGCCTTCGCCACCGCCCCGCTGATCGCCTGGCGGACCGGGGGCCGCTATTACATCGCCCGCAAGTCCGATCCCCTGCCCGGCGAGGGCGCGACCGTCCGCTGTTCGATCTGCGAGAACCATTTCGAACGGCCGGACATGGCCTTCTGCCCGGCCTATGACGCGCCGATCTGCTCGCTCTGCTGCACGCTGGAGGCGCGCTGCCACGATCTGTGCAAGACCGACAGCCGCTTCGCCGACCAGATCGCCCACAGCCTGCAACGGGTCCTGCCCAAGCGCATGGCCGCCGGGGTCCACACCCGCACCGGCCATTTCATCGGGGTGATGACGCTGTTCTCGCTGGTGCTGGGCGGGGTGCTGCTGGTCATCGACTTCCAGTACGCCAATGCCGAGGCGGTGGAGCGGGCAGCGATCCACACGGCGCTGGTCACCGTCTTCGTCTGCCTGTTCATCCTGTCCGGCGTCGCCGCCTGGCTCCTGGTGCTGGCCCATGAAAGCCGCCGCAAGGCGGAGGAGGAGACCGGCCGCCAGACCGCCATGCTGATGGACGAGATCGCCGCCCACGAACGCACCGACGCCGCGCTCCAGAAGGCCAAGGAGGTGGCGGAGGCCGCCAACGCCGCCAAGAGCCGCTACATCATCGGTGTCAGCCACGAGATCCGCGCGCCCTTGAACGCCATCTCCGGCTATGCCCAGCTTCTGGAGAGCAACAGCACCCAGCGCCCGCAGGACGCCGTCCGCGTCATCCGCCGCAGCGCGGAGCATCTGTCGAACCTGATCGACGGGCTGCTCGACATCTCCAAGATCGAATCGGGCCTGCGCCGGCTCAGCCGCGACAAGGTGCAGCTGATCGACTTCCTCGACCAGCTGGCCGACATGTTCCGCATCCAGGCCACGGCCAAGGGGCTGGAGTTCCGCTATGCCCGCGTGCCGCATCTGCCGGCCTGGGTCCACACCGACAGCAAGATCCTGCGCCAGATTCTCATCAACCTGCTGTCCAACGCGGTAAAATACACCGAGAGCGGCCATGTCGCCCTGACCGTCCGCTACCGCAGCCAGATCGCCGAGTTCGAGATCGCCGACAGCGGCATCGGCATCCGGGCGGAGGACCTCGACCGCGTCTTCGAACCGTTCGAGCGCGGGCGGGGCGCGGCGGTGCGGGCGGTGGCCGGCACCGGTCTCGGCCTGACCATCACGCGGGTGCTGACCCGGATCATGGGCGGCGACATCGCGGTGCGCAGCGAAGCCGGGCGGGGCAGCGTCTTCACCGTCCGCCTGCTGCTGTCGGAGGCGATGCACCGGCCGGGTGAGCAGGTGGAGCGCCGCGCCATCACCGGCTATGCCGGGCCGCAGATCACCATCCTGCTGGCCGACGACGACCGCGATCATCTGGCGCTGATGACCGACATCCTGCGCCCGCTGGGGTTCGTGCTGTTCACCGCGTCCGACGCCGCCACCTGCCTGGAGCTGGCGGCACAGTGCAAGCCCGACGTCGCCATGCTCGACATCTCGATGCCCGGCGAGAGCGGCTGGGACGTGGCGGAGGAACTGCGCCGGCAGTTCGCCGACCGCATCCGCATCATCATGGTCTCCGCCAACGCCTACGAGGCGCAGGGACCGGGCGACGGCCGGGCGCCGCACGACGCCTTCGTCGCCAAGCCCATCGAAATCCATGCGCTGCTCGACCGTTTGCAGGCGCTGACCGGGCTGGAATGGATCCACGCGCCGGAAAAGCAGGAAAAAGCTGCGGAACCGCTTGCCCCGCCGCCCGCGCCGGCCGATCAAGCACCCCAGCCGTCCAATCACCCGCCGGAGTCGGCGCTGCGTCATCTCGACGACCTGCGCCAGCTTGGCCGGATCGGCTATATTCGCGGGATCGAGGCCAAGCTGCGCGAGATCGAGGCGGAGGACGTCGCCGCCCTGCCATTCGTCGAGCGGCTGCGAACGCTGGTGCGCGCCTTCGACCTGAAAGGCTATATGCGTGTGGTGGAAGAGGCGGCGGCGCAGCGCGACGCCGCGCAGAGCGACAATGATCGAGCGGAAGATGATCTGGCGGAAGATGGGGCCGTGACGGGATGAAGCGCCGCGACATGATCCTGGTGGTGGACGACACCCCCGACACGCTGGGATTCCTGACGGAGGCCATCGAACAGGCCGACCTGACCGTGCTGGTCGCCGTCGACGGCGAGAGCGCGCTTGACCTCGTCGGCCAGATCACGCCGGACCTGATCCTGATGGACGCGGTGATGCCCGGCCTGGACGGCTTCGAGACCTGCCGGCGACTGAAGCAGATCCCCCACCTGTCGCACATCCCCGTCATCTTCATGACCGGCCTCAGCGACACCGAGCATGTGGTGAAGGGGCTGGAGGCCGGCGGCGTCGATTACGTCACCAAGCCGATCGTGGTGGACGAGCTGATCGCCCGCATCCGCGTCCACCTGACCAACGCCCGCGTCGCCTACGGCGCCCGCGCCGCGCTCGACGCCACCGGCCGCTTCCTGCTGGCGACGGACGGGGAGGGCAGGCTGCTGTGGTGCACCCCGCAGGCGGAGCGGCTGTTGAGCGGCCTGCTGCCCGGCCCCGACGGCGTGCGCCCCGAAGCGGCGTCGTCCCTGGCCGCCGGGCTGGTCCGGCTGCGGCAGTCCTCGTCCCCCGGCGCCTCGGCGGAGACCTTCACGCTGGACCTGCCGGACGGCGAGGGCGTGCGGCGGCTGGAGTTCACCTATCTCAGCCCGGCCAACCCCGACGAATACCTGTTCCGCCTCAGCGAGCCGACGGCCGGCCGGCAGGAGGCGGTCCTGCGCGACGCCCTCGGCCTGACCGCGCGCGAGGCGGAGGTTCTGCTGTGGATCGCCAACGGCAAGCCCAACCGCGACATCGGCGAGATCCTGGGCATCAGTCCGCGCACGGTGAACAAGCACCTGGAACAGGTCTTCGCCAAGCTGGGGGTGGAAAACCGCGCCTCCGCCGCCGCGCTGGCGATCCGCACCCTGGCTGCGCGGGCCTGAGGGCGGCGGCGGAAAGGCGTTCAGACCTCGACGGTCTGCGGGCCGCCCCGTCCGGCGATGATGTGGTTCATGATGCAGGTCATCACCGGCTCGCCGCGCTGGTTCACCGTGGTGTAGGCCAGCCGCACCGTGCCGCGCCCGCCGCGGCGCGACGGGATGGTCTCCACCACCTCCACCCGGACGCGGATGGTGTCGCCGGGCCGCACCGGCCGCAGCCAGCGCAGCTCGTCCATGCCGGAGCCGCCCAGGCTGGTGCCGGTGATGATGCCGGTGTCGCGGATCAGCCGGAAGGTCAGCGACAGGGTGTGGAAGCCGCTGGCGATCAGCCCCTGGAACGGCCCGTCGGCCGCCGCCGCCGCATCCATGTGGAAGGGCTGCGGGTCGAAGCGCAGGGCGAAATCCATGATCTGGCTGTCGGTCAGGGTCGCCCCTTCCGATTCGATCACGTCGCCGATGCGGAAATCCTCGAAATAGCGGCCGGCCATCGTATCGATTCTCCCTGGTCCCGGTTTATCCTTGCCGCAGGAGAGTAGCCCGCCCGGTCCATCCGGCAAAGGGCAGGGACGGGCACGGCGGAGGCATAGGCCCTACGGCGTAAACCATTGGCGTAATTCGCATTCCGGTCCTGATGGGGCATGTTCCCGGTCGGATTCCAGACCATCGACGGACGGATGTCACCAAACCCTGCGCAAACTGCCTCCACCCCGTCGCCATTCCGTTGCGTCGTGTTTTCGGTTGCCGGCCGGGCGCTGGCGCTGCCGGTGGAGTCCGTGCGGCGTTTTTTGCCGTTGCCGCGTCTCGACCGGCTGCCGACGGCGCCGCTGCCGGTGGAGGGCGTTTTCCGCTATCAGGGGGAGGTGGTGCCGGTCCTGCGCCTGGACGTGCTGCTGGATCTTGCCGCTGAGGCCGCCGAGCCGAACCTCTATTCGCCGCTGTTTCTCGTCACCTGGCAGGGCCGGCCGACGGCGCTGCTGGCCGACCGGGTCCATGGCGACACCGTGGTCGATCCTGCCGAGCGCACCCCCTCCGACCCGTCGCTGACCTTCAACGGCTGTGCCGCCGGCGCCTTTCCGGACCGGATGACCGGCCGCGGCGGCACGGTGACCCTGCTCGACCCCGACCGGCTGCTCAGCGAGGCGGAAGGCCGGCTGCTCGACGCCTTCCGTGCCGTGGCGGAGCGCAGGCTGGCGCAGTGGCAGCACTCCCGGGACGCGGCCCCCTCCGGGGACGGTGCCGCATGATGCCGAACGCCGCCGCCGCCGGGATCGAGGCGATCCGCCGCGATCCGAATTTCCCGCGCCTGAAGGCGATGGTGATCGACGCCACCGGGCTCGCCTATTACGCCGACAAGGATTCCGCCTTCGCCGAGCGGATCAACCGCCGGCTGCCCTTCGGCCGCATCACCACGGTCGCCGGCTATCTCGCGGCCCTGGAGGCGGAAGGCCCGACCGGCACCGAGTATCAGGGCCTCATCAACGAGCTGGCGGTAGGAGAGACCTTCTTCTTCCGCTACATCGAGCAGTTCGACGCGCTGCGCGCCGTCGCCATCCCCGAATGCCTGCGCCGCAACCAGTCGAGCCGCCTGCTGCGGGTCTGGAGCGCCGGCTGCTCCATCGGGCCGGAGGCCTACACGCTCGAAATCCTGCTGAAGCAGCATTTCGCCGCCCAGCTGGAAGGCTGGCAGGTCCACATCGTCGGCACCGACATCAACGGCGCCTTCCTGGAACAGGCGCGGCGCGGCGCCTATGGCGACTGGGCGGTGCGCGGCCTGTCGCCGGAAACGCTGGAGGCCTGCTTCGACCGCCAGGACAAGCTGTGGTCGGTAAAGCCGAAATTCCGGCAATGGACCAGCTTCATGCCCTTCAACCTCGTGGACGGGGCGATCCCCTCCTATCCGCACGGGATCGGGCATTTCGACATCATCCTGTGCCGCAACGTCATGATCTATTTCGACGAGGCGACGCGGCACCGGCTGCTGGGCAACCTGCACAAGGCGCTGGCCGACGGCGGCTGGCTGGTGGTCGGCCATGCCGAGGCCGGTCCGCAGATGAACGAGCTGTTCATTCCGGTCTCGGTTCCCGGCGCCACCCTCTACCGCAAGCAGGCCGAACAGGCGGCCCCGGCTGCGGCGGATCGTGGCACGCCCCCCGGCCCGGCGGCGGCGGCACCCATGTTCAAGTCCCGCCGCGCGCTTGGCCCGGCGCCGGACGCCGCGCCCGATCCCGCCGTCCGCCCCGCTCCGCGCTCCCGCAAAGTCGCGCCGGCCGCGACGCCTCCCGCCGCGCCGACCCCGCCGGACACCGCCGAGACCAACGAGCGCTCGACCGTTCTGGAAACCTGTCTGGCCCAGGTGGAGGCGAACCGGCTGGACCCCGGCGCCCATTACCAGCTGGGTCTGGTGGAGGAGGAGCTGGGCGTCGGCGACCCGGTGGCGGCTTTCAAGCGCGCGCTGTATCTCGACCCGCGCTTCGTTCTGGCCGACTATCATCTGGCGCTGGCCTATTGGCGGCGCGGCCGGCTGGTCCCGGCCCAGCGCCATTTCCGCAATGCGCGCGAGGCGCTGGAGAACCGTCCCGACGACGAGGCGGTGGCGGAGGGCGGCGGCCTGACCGTGCAGGAACTGCGCGGCATGCTCGACCTCTGGCTGACCGGTGAGGAGGGCTGATGGACGACACGCTTGCCGGTGCGGGAAGTGGAGCAGGTGCCGCACCGCTGATCGCCGCCCTTGAAAGCGCTTCCCCCGAGCGCGCCGCCGCCCGTGCTTCCATCGACTGGAACGATGTCCACAGGAAGCTGGCACGCCGCAACGCCGACCTGGAGGCGACCTTCGCCGGGCGCGGCCCCTGGGCCGACGCGGTGCTGGCCCACCGTGCCGAGGATCTGGCCGAAATCCCGCAACTCCACGGGGAGGAGAGCGCCGGCGTCCCGATGCTGGTCGCCCGCGGGGCCGAAACGCTCTATGGGCTGGAACTGCGCCATCTCGGCCATATCGTACCGATGCCGCGGCTGGCCCGCGTGCCGGGGGCGCCGCCCGCCGTGCTGGGGGTGATCGCCGTCGCCGGCCGGGTGATGCGGCTGTTCGACCTCGACCGGCTGTGCAATGGCCCGGCGGCCAGTGTATCCGCCGCTCTTTCCGGGGCCGCTGCCGAGCCCGATCCGTCCGGCTACGCCATCGTGCTGCGCACCGGCGCCGGCCGCCCGGCGGCCCTGCGCGTGCGGGAGGTGGAGCGGGTGTCCGACATCGTGCCGCCGCGCGGCTCCGCCCCGGCGGAGGCCGGGCCGTTGGTCAGGGCCATCGCCGCCGACCGCATGGCGATCCTGGACATGGCGGCACTGCTCGACCTCGTGAAGACCTGACATCGACCGATCCACCTGAAGAGCCGTCCGGGGCTGGAGTCCAAGAATGAACATGAAAGTCGCGCACAAGCTGGTCCTGGGATTCGGCGTCGTCTGTGTCCTGACGGCGCTGCTGGCGCTCTATCAGATGTCGCGCTTTTCCGATGCGCTGGACGTCATCATGGCGGTGTCGACCTACGACAACGAGGCCGCCGACATGGTGACGGACGTCGGCAACATGCAGGCGGAGCTGCGCAGCACGCGCGAGACGGCGCTGAACGCCGTGTCCATCGCCAATGCCGAAGGCCGGGTCGCCGAAATCCCGGCGCTGCTGGCACCGCTGCGCCGCCATTACGACGAGGTCGGCGCCCAATTGCGCGACCGGCTGGGCCAGCTGCGGGCGATGGTGGCGGAGCGCTCCTCCACCGGCGTCACCGACAGCCGCCGCCGGGGCTGGGTCGAGCTGGACACCGCGGTGAACGAGATGTCCCGCGCCATCACCATGGTCGGTGACGAGGCGCGGACGATCTACACCATGCTCGAACGCAACCAGATCGCCGAGGCGCTGTTGCGCCGCCAGCGGGTGGACGAACTGCGCAAGAACATGGAGGCGCGGATCGATCAGGCCCAGACCGCCATCGACCACCTGACCAAGGCCGGCCGCGCCGACATCCGGTCGATCTACAACTCCGCCATCCAGTCCTCGATCATCGCGCTGGTCGTCGTCTTCCTGATCGCGGTGGGGGTCGCCTATCTGATCGGCAGCTCGATCACCCGGCGGCTCGGCCGCGCCATCGACTTCGTCACCAGGGTCGGCCACGGCGACCTGACCCAGGAGATCGCCATCGCCGGCAAGGACGAGCTGGCGATCCTCGGCCAGCATCTGAACGAGATGGCCGGCCGGCTGAAGTCGATGGCCCGCACCACCCGCGAGACGGCGGAGAGCGTCCACGCCGCCACCGCCCAGATCCGCGCTTCGACCCAGCAGCAGTCGGCCAGCGTCGCCGAACAGCTGGCGGCGGTGGAGCAGACCACGGCGACCCTGTCGGAGATCACCGAATCCGGCGCCCAGATCAACCGCCGCGCCCAGGACGTCTCGCACGGCGCCCAGACGGTGGCGGCCTCCAGCCATTCCGGCATGAAGGCGGTGGACGACACCATCCAGGCGATGGACGCCATCCGCGAACAGGCGGAGGCGGTGGCCGAGAACATCGTCATGCTGTCGGAGCGCACCCAGGCGATCGGCGAGATCATCGTGACGGTCAACGACATCGCCGAGCGCTGCCACCTGCTGGCGCTGAACGCCGCCATCGAGGCGGCGGCGGCGGGCGAGCATGGCCGCACCTTCTCCATCGTGGCGGGCGAGATCAAGAGCCTCGCCGACCAGTCGAAGGAGGCGACCGCCCAGGTCCGCTCCAACCTGTCGGAGATCCAGCACGGCATCAACGCCTCGGTCATGCTGACGGAGGAGGCGGTGAAGCGCGTCGCCGCCGGCAAGCGCCAGACCGACGCCACCCAGTCGACCATCCGCACCATGGCGGAGAACATCCAGGAGAGCGTGCTCGCCTTCCAGCAGATCGTCGCCGGCACCAACCAGCAGCAGATCGGCCTGGAGCAGGTGATCCAGGCGTTGCAGAACATCCGCGAGGCCAGCAGCCAGACCGCCGCCGGCACCCGCCAGCTGGAAGGCGCCGCCGCCAATCTGAACAACCTCGGCCAGGGGCTGGTCGAGGCGGTGCGGAACTATCAGGTGTGATGCGGAGCCCCTGATGGACATCCGCCAGCGCCTGCTCGCCGCCTTCGACCTGGAGCACAAGGACCATCTCGCCGCGATCCGCAACGCGCTTCGCGATGCGGAGGCGACGGGCGACGCGCCCGATCTCGTCGACATTCACCGGCGCGCCCACAGCCTGAAGGGCGCCGCCCGCGCCGTCGACCTGCCGGAGGTGGAGGCGATCTCCCACCGGCTGGAAGCCGCCTTCATCGCCGTGCAGAAGGGGGAAATCCCGCTCGACGCCGCCAATGTCGGCGTGTTCCGCCGCGCGCTCGACGCCATCGAGGATCTGGTCGCCTGGTTGCTCCAGGGGGGCGGCGCGGTGGAGACGGCCGGCGTGCTCGCCGACCTCGAAGCGCTGGCCACCGGCGGTCGCGGCGGCCCCTCTCCGGCCCCCGCTCCCGCTCCGGCATCGCCCCCCCGCGCCGCCGGCAGCCGTCCGTCCCGCCAGCGCGAGCCCGCCGGCGACGCCGATTCCGCAGCCCTGGTCCGCATCGCCGCCCAGGGGCTGGAGCGTTTGTCGGAAACCGCCTCGGCCCTGCTGCCGGAGGTGGAGGCGCAGGCCGGCCTCGGCGAGCAGCTCCGCGCGATGCGCCAGGAATGGCGGGCGCTCGACCGCGCATGGCGGCATCTGCGCGTGCAGCTCGGCCGCGGCGCCCGGCTGGAGGTCCGGCCGGAGGATGGAGCCGACGCGCTGGACGGCCGCGGCGCGCTGCCCGCCCTGATGGCTTTCGAGCGCCGCTTCCGGTCGCTGGGCGGCGCGCTCGACAGCGCGCACCGCAGCCATGACCGGCTGCTGTGGTCGATGCGGCGCTGGGGCGGCGGCTTCCAGCAGGACATGCGGCGCCTGCGCATGCTGCCGGCGGAAAACCAACTGAGCGGCCTCGGCCGCATGGTGCGCGACATCAGCCGGGCGGAGGGCAAGGAGGTCGAGGTCGACGTCCGCGGCCTGGAGGTGGAGGCCGACCGCAACGTCCTGCAGCGGCTGAAGGACCCGATCCTCCACATCGCCCGCAACGCCATCAGCCACGGCATCGAGACGCCGGCGGACCGGCTGGCGCTGGGCAAGCGGCCGGCGGCGCGCGTCACCATCGCCGCGTCGGTGGAAGGCTCCCGCCTGCGCCTGCGCATCGAGGATGACGGCCGCGGGCTGGACCGCGCGGCGATCCTGCGCAAGGCGGCCGAACGCGGCCTGATCGACGCCGACGAGCTGTCGGGCGCCGAAGAGATACCGCTGGAGCGGCTGACCGAGTTCCTGTTCCACCCCGGCTTTTCCACCGCGTTGCGCACCACCGAACTGGCCGGGCGCGGCATGGGCCTCGCCATCGCCCGGCGGGAGGTGGAGCGGCTGCAGGGCAACCTGACCATCGCCGACCGGCCGGAGGGCGGCACCGCCGTCACCATCGAGGTGCCGCTCAGCCTGCTCAGCCAGCGTCTGGTCTTTGTCGCCGTGCAGGACCAGATCCTGGCGATCCCGTCCGCCGACGTGGTCCGGCTGCGCACCGCCACCGCCGAGACGCTGTTTTCCGGCGTCGGCACCCCGATGATCCGCATCGCCGAGGAGGAAATTCCCGTCACCTCGCTGGCCGCCCTGCTGGGCATGGAGGCGCCGGTGGTGCCCACCGCCGAGCGTTCGCTGTCGCTCGTCGTCGTCCGCGCGGCCGACCGGCGGCTGGCGCTGGCGGTCGACCGCTTCGTCGCGACGCGCGAGACGGTGGTGACGGCGGCGGAGGAGACCGGGCTCGACAGCGGCCGCTATCTCGGCACCGTGCTGATGGACGATGGCGGGCCGGCGCTGGTGCTGAACATCTCCGGCCTGATGCCGCTGCCCGGCAGCGTCCTGCCGCCCCCGGCACGCCCGGCGGAAGAGGTTACCCCTGCCCGGGCGCATATCCTGGTCGTCGATGACAGCATCACCACCCGCACGCTGGAAAAGAGCATCCTCGAAGCCCATGGTTATCGGGTGACGCTGTGCGTGGACGGGCGCGAGGCCCTGGAGCGCCTTTCGGAAGGGATGGAGGTTGGCCTGATCATCAGCGACGTCGAGATGCCCCGGATGGACGGTTTCGCCCTGCTGCAGGCGGTGAAGGCCGACAAGCGGCTGGAGGAGATCCCGGTGATCCTCGTCACCTCGCGCGCCAGCGACGAGGACCGCGAGCGCGGCCTGCGGCTGGGGGCGGACGCCTACATCGTCAAGACGCGGTTCGACCAGAACGAGCTTCTGGCCGGCATCCGGCGGCTGCTGTGAGCGGGGCGGCGCACTCCGGACCTCCCGCCGTCGGAAATCCCACCGTCGGACACCGTCGTATCCGCGTGCTGGTGGTGGAGGACAGTCCGGTTATCCAGCAACTGCTCAGCCATGTCATCGGCGCCGATCCGCGGCTGGAGGTGGCGGGCATCGCCTCCAGCGGCGAGCAGGCCCTGCGCATGATCGAGAAGAACGCCCCCGACGTGGTGTCGCTCGACATCCGCCTGCCGGGCATCGACGGCTTCGAGGTGACCAGCCGCATCATGCGGCAGACCCCGCTGCCGATCGTCGTGGTGGCGTCCGACGTGCGCGACCTCGACATCCCGATGCGGGCGCTGCAGGCCGGCGCCCTGGCGGTGGTGGAAAAGCCGGGCAGCATGGCGCGCGCCGACTACCAGACGGTGGCGCACCATCTCTGCACCCAGCTGGTCATCATGAGTCAGGTGAAGGTCATCCGCCACCGCATCACGGCGCGGGCCGCCCGCACGCCCGGTGCAAACGGCGAAACCGCATCCCCGGACGGCGGTTTGCCCGAGGCGGCGGTGACCGCCGACGGCCGCATCCGCCGCTTCCGCGGGCTGGGTCTCGTCGCCTCCACCGGCGGGCCGGCAGCGCTGTCCAAAGTCCTGAGGGAACTGCCGGCCGGCTTTCCGCTGCCGGTCTTCGTGGTCCAGCATATGGGGGCCCCCTTCATGGAGGGCTTCGCCAATTGGCTCGGCACCGTCTCCCCGCTGCCGGTGCAGCTGGGGGAGGCGGGGGTGAAGCCGCGCCCCGGCACGGTCTATGTGGCGCCCGGCGACCGGCACATGCTGGTGGACAACGGCGCCATCCGCCTGTCCGGCGACCCGATGGTGTGCGGCCAGCGCCCGTCGGGCGAGGTGCTGTTCCAGTCGATGGCGCGCGCCTATGGCGCCTCCGGCATCGGCGTGCTGCTGACCGGCATGGGAGAGGACGGAGCGCGGGGACTGGTGGACATGCATCGGGTGGGGGCCTACACCATAGCCGAACACGCCTCCACGGCGGTGATCCACAGCATGCCGGGCACCGCCGTACGCTTGGGCGGCGCCGTGGAGGAACTGCCTCTCGACCGGGTGGCCGGACGGCTGCTGCAACTGACCTCCGACGATAAGATGGCGCCATGAACGGACTCCGCAGCCTTGTGGTCATGGGTTCCCAGACGCAGGGGCTTCTGCTGAAGCTTCTGCTGGAGGAACGCGGCGTCGAGACCGTCTGCGTCGAAGGCGTGGAGCAGGCCTTGGCCGAGATCGCCGGCAACCCGCAGGACCTGCTGATCGTCGAGGGCGACCTTGCCGGTCCCACCGGCCTTGCCGACCTGCGCGCGCGCAGCGACGCGGCCGTCATGGTGCTCGGCCGTGGCGAGGGCGAGCACGACCCCTCCGATCCCAAGGCGCTGGTGGAGGAGGCCTGCGCGCTGCTGGAGCGGCGCAGCGCCCCGCCGACCGTGCCGGAGATCTTCAGCCGCGCCCGCATCCTGATCGTCGACGACAGCGCGACCTACCGCGAGTTTCTGCGCGCCGAACTGGAGCAGGAGGGCTGCACCGTCACCGCCGCGCGCAACGCCGACGAGGCGGTGGCGGCGCTGGCCGGCGGCGGGCTCGACTGCGTCATCCTCGACCTCGTGATGCCGGGCACCAGCGGCACCCAGCTCTGCGAAAGATTCGACAGGTTCCGGCGGCAGCGCGGCCTGTTCTTCCAAATCGTCATCCTGACCAGCCAGGACGACGAGGAACAGCTGATGATCAGTTTGAATGCCGGTGCCGACGATTTCGTTGGAAAGGCGCAGGAAATGGATGTCCTGAAGACCAGGCTGATGGCGCTTCTGCGTCGCAAATACTTTGTGGAGGATCATCTTATGCGGCGGCCGCGGCCTGCACCTTCCGCATAGGAAGGGAGTAGAGCCATCGTGTGATTTCGAAAGCCGGCTTGTCCGTTTATTCTCTGCGGGCTTTTTAATCTGTCCGACGGTTCGACCGGTGCCGGTGCCCACTCCGATGGCGATCAGCCTCCAGCCGTTCCACGAGACCCCGATCCCCGCCCCGACCACCGGCGACACCGACGCGAGAGATTCCGACGCGATGCACCGATCTTCGGCCAACCAGATGTCACCGACCGATCAGCGCTATCGCGAGTGTCTCGACAACGCGCGGCGTGTCTGTGAGGCCGGAACGGTGCCGACCATGCTGGTGATCGGCGGGCCGGAGATGGCCGCCGTCCGCTGCAACGAGGCGCTGGCCACCCTGCTGAACCACCCGCGCGCCGCCACCCGCGACGAAAGCGGCCCGACCCTGCTGGCCGGCGGCTGGCCGGCGGTGGCCGACGCGCTGCGCCCGCTCTACGAGGGCGGCGGCGGCGATCCGGCCACGCCTCCGGACAGCATCATGCTGACCCTGCCGACCGAGCCGCCGCTGAGCCTGCGCGCCACGCCGCTGCTGGTCGACGGCCGCGTGGTCGGGGTGCTGGCGACGGCGACGCTGGACGGCGCCATCGCGAAGCTGGAGGAGGCGATGCGGGCGGAGGTGGCGCGCACCGCCGCGGCCCGTTCCCGCTTCCTCGCCTCGGCCAGCCACGACCTGCGCCAGCCCTTCCAGGCGATGCGCCTGTTCCTCGACGCCCTGACCACCCAGGTGGAGGGCAACGCGCGGGCGACCCGCACCGCCGGCATGCTGGCCAACGCGATGACGGCGGGCGAGCAGCTGCTGAACGCCCTGCTCGACATCTCGACGCTGGACGCCGGCACGGTGGAGGCCGACCTGCAGCCGGTGTCGCTCGACGCGATGCTGCAGTCGCTGGCCGAGGAATTCCGTCCCCAGGCGGAGGAGAAGGGCCTGCGCCTGCGCGTCCATCTGCCCTGCCGGGCGGTCACCCGCAGCGATCCGGTCCTGCTCGGCCGCATCATCCGCAACCTGCTGGCCAACGCCATCCGCTATACCCAGCGCGGCGGCATCCTGCTGGGACTGCGCAAGCGCGACGGCCAATGGCGGATCGAGGTGTGGGACACCGGCTTCGGCATTCCGCAGGACAAGCTGGACGTCATCTTCGACGAGTTCCACCAACTGACCAACCCGGCCCGCGACCCGACGCGCGGCCTCGGCCTCGGCCTCGCCATCGTGCGGCGCCTGTCGGTTCTGCTGAGTGCGCCCATCGATGTGCGGTCACGCTCCGGCCGCGGCTCGGTCTTCGCCGTCACCATCGACCGGCTGGAGGGGGAGGGGGCGCTCGCCGACACTCCGTCCGCGATGGCCTCGGCTGATCAGGCGGCGGCGTCAGTGCCATTGGACGGCATGCGCATCCTGGTGGTGGACGACGACAGCATGGTGCTGTCCGGCCTGCTGCTGACCCTGGAAAGCTGGGGCTGCGCCTTCGTCTCCGCGTCCAACATGCGCGAGGTGTTCGCGGCGGTCGACGGCCTGGAAGGCCCGCCCGACGCCATCCTGACCGACCTGCGCCTGCCGGGCAAGGTCTCCGGCTTCGACGTGATCGACCGCGTGCGCAAGCTGTTCAAGGCCGACATCCCGGCGGTCGTCCTGACCGGCGAGACCGCGCCCGAATCCCTGCTGGAAGGCCAGCGCCGCGGCTGCGCCTTCCTGCACAAGCCACTCCACCCCGACGACCTCCGCCGCGTGCTGGAGGAGGTGCGGCGGGACGGGACGGCCGGCTGCTGAGGGGCCGCTCAATCCCGCCCCTCAATCCCGCGGCGGGCTCTGCAGATACAGCACCAGCAGCCGCACCAGGCTTTCCAGCGCGTTCGCGTGGATGCGTTCATAGCCGTGCGAGGCGTCGATGCCGAAGCAGACCAGCGCCGTACGGATGTCGTTGCCGGCCTCGATGGCCGATGCGCTGTCGCAGCGGTAATAGCGGAAGACGTCGCGCTGGTGCGGGATGTTCTGCGCCTTGCACAGGGTCAACAGCGAGTGGGTCAGCGCCATGTCGAAGGGACCGGTGCTGTCGGCCATGGCGATGGTGACGCCGAATTCGCTGCTGTTCTGGCCTGGGGCGGTGGTGCCGTTGTCGATGGTCACCATCTCCGCCACGTCCTGATGCAGGATGGATGACGCGCCCGACCCGACCTCTTCTGAGATCGTGAACAGCAGGTGGCAATCGACCGGCAGGGCGGCTCCGGCATCGACCACCGCCTTCGCCGCGCCCAGCATCACTGCCACCCCGGCCTTGTCGTCGAGATGGCGCGAGACGATGAAGCCATTCTCAAGGAATTCCGGCTGCGGGTCGATGGCGACGATGTCGCCGATGTTGAAGCCGTGCTCCTCCAGCTCCGCCCGGTTGCGGCAGGGGGCGTCGACGCGCAGTTCCACCTGCTGCCAAGTGACCGGCTGGGTGTCGACCTCCTTGTTGAAGGTGTGGCCCGACGCCTTCAGCGGCAGGATGGTACCGCGCCACGGGCCGCGGTCGGTCAGCACGGTGCAGCGCGCCCCCTCGGCGAAGCGGGACGACCAGTGGCCGATGGGCACCAGCTCCATCCGGCCATTGTCCTTCAGCATCTTCACCTGGGCGCCCAGCGTGTCGACATGGGCGACCAGCGCCCGGTCCGGACTGGCCCGCACCCCCTTCAGGTCGGCGCGGATGGCGCCGCGCCGCGTCAGCTCATAGGGGATGCCCATCCGCTCCAGCTCGGCACAGCACAGCCGCACCACGTCGGTGGTGTATCCGGTCGGGCTGGGCGTGGTTAGCAGCCGGTAGAGGATGTCGGTGACATAGCCCATGTCGATGGGCAGCGGCACGGCCATGGTCGGTTTTTCCTCCTGCTGAAGGCGGGGAGAAATGTGCGTCGGGTGCCCCCTACAGCACCCCCCGCGTCTGGGGAAACAGCAGGTCGACGAAACGTTCCGCCGTCGGCTGCGGTTCGTGGTTGGCGAGGCCCGGCCGCTCGTTCGCCTCGATGAAGACGTATCCCGGCCGGTCGGGCGATTCCACCAGCAGGTCGAACCCCACAACCGGGATGTCCAGCGCGCGGGCGGCCACCGTCGCCACCTCCACCAGTTCCGGGTGCAGGCAGTCGGTCACGTCATGGATCGTCCCGCCGGTGTGCAGGTTCGCCGTCTTGCGCACCGGCAGCACCTCGCCGGCCGCCAGCACGTCGTCCAGGCTCTTGCCGGCGGCGGCGAGGCAGCGGTCGGTCTCCGCGTCCATCGGGATGTGGCTTTCCCCGCCGGTGGCGGCGGCGCGGCGGCGGCTCTGCGCCTCGATCAGTTCGCGCACGCTGTGGGTGCCGTCGCCGGTGACCTCGGCCGGACGGCGCACCGCGGCGGCCACCACCTTCTTGTCGATGACGATGATCCGCAGATCCTGCCCCTCGCAGAACTGCTCCAGCAGCACCGTGTCGCAATGCTGGCGGGCCGCCGCGACGGCGCGCTCCATCGTCTCGGCGTCGCGCACGTCCACCGTGATGCCGCGTCCCTGCTCGCCGCGTGCCGGCTTGACCACGATACGGCCGTGCGTCGCCAGGAAGGCGGCGTTCTCCTCCGCGCTCCCCGCCACCGCCTGGGCCGGCACGTTCAGCATGGCGCGCTCCAGCACGCGCCGCGTCACCGCCTTGTCGTCGCAGCGGCTCATGGCGACGGCGCTGGTCAATTCGCTGAGGGATTCGCGGCAGACCACGCTGCGCCCGCCCCAGGTCAGGCAGAAATAGCCGGCCTCGGCATCCACCACATCGACGCCGATGCCGCGCCGCCGCGCCTCGTTGACGATGATGGTGGCATAGGGATTCAGCCGCTCGCCCGGCTGCGGACCGGTGAACAGCCGCTCGTTGATCGGGTTCTTCGTCTTCAGCGCGAAGGTCGGAATCCGGCGGAAATTCAGCTTCTCGTACAGCGCGATGGCGTTCTCGTTGTCATGCAGCACCGACAGGTCGAGGAAGGCCCGCCCGCGCGCCTGCACATGCTCCGCCACCGTGCGGACCAGCGTCTCGCCGATTCCCGGAAAGGATGCCTGCGGATCCACCGCCAGGCACCACAGCGAGCTGCCGTTCTCCGGATCGCCATAGGCATGGGCGTGGTCGACCGCCGTCACCGAGCCGATCACCTCGCCGGTGGAATCGTCGCAGGCGACGAAATGGGTCAGCACCCGGCTGTTGCGCGACGCCACCAGGAAGGAGGAGGAGACCGGCACCATCCGCCGCCGGGCATAGATGCGCTGCACCCCCTCGGCGTCCTCGCGCGTGCGCAGCCGGCGGACGCTGTAGCCCTTCGGCCGCCGCCGCGACGGCCGGTAGTCGGTCAGCCACAGGCGGAAGGTGTGGGAGGGGTCGAGGAACAGCTCCTGCGGCGCGCGCGACAGGGCGACATGCGGATCCTGCAGATAGAACACGATGTCGCGGGTGCCCGGCGCCTCCTGCCGCAACGTCTCGATCATGCGGTCGAGATCGTCGAAGGTGTGGGCGAAGATCAGCCGGCCCCAGCCGCAATCCACCACCACGTCGGCGCGCGGCGCGTCGGCCTCGGTCTCTCCCGCCGGCGGGCGGCCGGTATAGCGCCGGGTGTGGCGCAGGGTGGCGCTGGCGGCGCGTTCCAGCCGGTGCGGTTTCACGCGGGCGTAGCTCATGGAATCCCCCTGATCGTCGGATGCGGCTCCTCGCTCGGAAAACGCCGCCGGGCGCGGTTCGGTCCCGCGCCCGGTCGGTGCCGGCGGAGCGTTCTTCGTTTGGAATGGCCGCTTACAGGCCCTGTTCCTGGAACCAGAATTCCAGAAGAGCCACCTGCCACAGCTTCGACCCGCGCAGCGGCGTGATGTGGCTTTCCGGATCGGCCAGCAGGCGGTCGAGATACTCGCGCCGGAACAGGCTGCGCTCCCGCGCCGCCGGTGCGTTCAGCACGTCCCGCACCCGCTCCAGGAAGGGGCCGCGCAGGTATTTCAGCGCCGGCACCGGGAAATAGCCCTTCGGCCGGTCGATCACCGCCGCCGGCACCACGCGCCGCGCCGCTTCTTTCAGGACGTATTTGCCGCCCTCCGGCAGCTTCATTTCCGCCGGGATGCGGGCGGCCAGTTCCACCAGCTCATGGTCGAGGAAGGGCACGCGCGCTTCCAGCCCGGCGGCCATGGTCATGTTGTCGACCCGCTTCACCGGGTCGTCGACCAGCATGACGGTGGTGTCGAGCCGCAGAGCCTTGTCGACCGGCCGCTCGGCGCCGGGCATGGCGAAGCGCTGTTCCAGCCAGCGGCGGGAATGGTCCTCGCCGACCAGCCGCGGGTCGAGCGCTTCCGCCATCTCCGCCTGATCGCGGTCGAAGAAGACGCGGGCGTAGTCGCCGGCGGCGTCACGGCTCTCCAGCAGCGGCGGATACCAATGATAGCCGCCGAACACCTCGTCGGCGCCCTGGCCCGACTGCACCACCTTCACCTGCTTCGCCACCTCCTGCGACAGCAGGAAGAAGCCGATGTTGTCGTGGCTGACCATCGGCTCCGACATGGCGCGGACGCAGTCGGTCAGCTCCGGCAGGGCGCGGGCGCTGTCGACGAAGATGCGGTGGTGGTCGGTGTCGAAATGCTTGGCGACGATGTCGGAATACTGGAACTCGTCGCCGCGCTCGTCGCCCACCGTCTCGAAGCCGATGGAGAAGGTCTTCAGCCCGCTCTGCCCATTCTCGGCCAGCAGCGCGGTGATCAGCGAGCTGTCCAGCCCGCCCGACAGCAGCACGCCCACCGGAACGTCGGCGACCAGCCGGCGGCGCACCGCGCGGGTCAGCGTCTCCAGCACCAGCTCGCGCCAGTCGGCGAAGTCGCGCCCCTCGTCGCCGGACTGCGGCCCGAAGGTCAGGGACCAATAGGTGTTCTCGCGCCGGGTGCCGTCCGGCTCCAGGATCATGACCGTGGCCGGCGGCAGTTTCCGCACGCCCTTCAGGATGGTGTAGGGCGCCGGGACGACGGCGTGGAAGCTCATGTAATGGTGCAGCGCCACCGGATCGACGTCGGTGTCGATGCCGCCCGACGCCACCAGCGCCGGCAGCGAGGAGGCGAAGCGCAGGCCGCCCGGAATATCGGCCAGATACAGCGGCTTGATGCCCAGCCGGTCGCGGCCCAGCACCACCCGGCCGCTGTCGCGCTCATGGATGGCGAAGGCGAACATGCCGTTCAGGCGCTTGACGAAATCAGGCCCCCAGGCGTGATAGGCCTTGATCAGGACCTCGGTGTCGCCCTCCGAGAAGAAGCGGTAGCCGAGCCCGACCAGCTCTTCCCGCAAATCCCGGTGATTGTAGATGCAGCCGTTGAAGACGATGGCGAGCCCCAGGGCCGCATCCACCATCGGCTGCTGCGATGCCTCGCTGAGATCGATGATCTTCAGCCGGCGGTGCCCGAAGGCGACGCGCCCATGGGCGAACAGGCCGTGGCCGTCCGGCCCGCGCGGCGCCAGCCTGTCGCACATGGCCTGGACCGCCACCGTGCTGGCCGCCTCGCCGGCCTTGAAACGAATTTCACCACTCAGTCCGCACATCGGCTGTCGAGCCTCCTCGTTGGTTCAGGACGAAGGGGCGCTCGACCCGCAAGAAGGGCCAAACACCGGGGGCGCCGGCTGCGGAATGCGGCCGCCACCCGTTGCGAGCGATGGACGATGCGCCGATCGCAAAATCATTGCCTGCACCCGCGCGCCATAACGGCCCGCACCGCCCGAGGTTCCATGTTGAGGACCGCCGGGCATCGCCGCTCGCAGCCGGCCTCATAATGGCCGGAGCCGAAAAGATAGGGATTACAGCCGGGGATTGCCAGCAACCGAAGGTCGCAATTGCACCGCTACAGCCCGAAAAAGCCCCGCAACCGTGCCAGCAGTGCCTGCGATTCCGCGGGCGGCGGCGGGGTGGCGCCCTGCTGGCGCATGGACTGGCTGACGTTGCGGGTCTGGCGTTCGGCCATCAGCTCGGCCAGCCGTTCCGCCAGTTCCGGACGGCGCCGCAGCACCGGGTCCAGATGGCCGCGGGACAGCTCGAACACCACGGCGTCGGTGCAGGCGACGACCGAGGCGCTGCGCGGCTGCCCGGTCAGCAGCGACATCTCGCCGAACAGGTCGCCCGGCCGCAGCCGCGTCAGATGGACCACGCCGGAGCGCTGCCCGTCCTCCACGTCGGCCGAAGCGGGAGCGGCGGCCTGCACGTCGAACACCCCCTCGGCGATGACGAACAGCGATTCGCCGGCGTCGCCCTGGCGCACGGCGGCGGTGCCGGCGGGGATGTGGAACTGGCGCATCGCCTGGGCCAGCGCGTCGACCTCCTTGTCGTCGAAGGCGTCGAACAGCTCCAGCTGGCGAAGCAGCCCGCGCCGCAGCAGGCCGGTGTCGGGCGCCCCCGGCTGGCGCCGGCGGACCTCCTGCTTGGGACGGGCCGGCTCGATCCCGGCGCGGGCGAGGTTGGCCAGCACCGCCGTCAGCACGGCATCGCGCACCATCGACACCCGGCCGCCGTCGTCGGTCCAGAAGCGCGCCAGATAGGAGACGCCGTTGGGCGTCACCGCCTCGACGATCACGTCCGGCCGCGGCGTGGGTAGCACGCCGTCGGCGCAGAGCATCGCCGACAGCAGGATGCGCTTGGCCCGCTCCACCGGCACCTCCTGGTCCAGCAGGATCGGGACGGAGGCGCGGAAGGCCGGGTTGGGGCGGCTGTAATTGACGAAACGGCTGCCGGCGACGATGCCGTTCGGCACGACGATGGCGGTGCCGTCGCTGGCGATCAGCCGGGTTGCGCGCCAGTTGATCTCGTCCACCCGCCCCGCCACGCCGGGCGACAGCTCCAGCCAGTCGCCCAGCCGGTAGGGATGTTCGATGTTCAGGGCGATGCCGGCGAAGATGTCGGCGATCATGTTGCGCAGCGCGAACCCCAGCACGGCGATGGCGACGCCCGAGGTCGCCAGCAACCCCGTCACCGGCTGTTCCAGCACGAAGGCCAGGATCGCCAGCACCGCGACGCCATAGACGAAGAAGCGCAGCAGGTCGGCCAGCAGCCGGGGGATGCGCGGTGGCCGGCCGCCGTTGCCCGCGGCCAGCATGTTGATCACCCGCGCCCCGCCCCAGGCGGCGACCAGCCACGCGGCCGACGCGACCGCGATGTCGAAGCCGCCGCTCAGCGACAGCCCGACGAAGGGTTCCAGATGGCTGTGCAGCCAGGGCTTGGCGGCGACCAGCGCGGCCAGAAGGGCCAGAACCAGGGCAGGGGCGGACAGACGCCGCAAGGCGTTCATCGACGGGCTTCTCCTCGACGGCCGGCCATCCACGGCCGGGCGAGGAGCGACGATGGCACGAGCACGCGCAGTCCCGTCAAGGGCTCAATTGAATCAGATGCTTGACGGTTCAGACGCTCGCCGGACCCGGCAAGGGCCGCGGGTATCCCATCACGAAGCCGCCGATCACCGGATCGGACCCCGCGACCATGCCGGCGAAGGCATAGGCGCGGCACAGCACCGCCAGCGCGGTGTCGGCATCGCCGCTCTTGCGCCGGAAGGCATCGCCGTCGCGCAGATCGGCGAACTCGCCCTCCCAGAAGGATGGATCGTCCAGCGGGCCGAAATTCATCGCCCAGAAGCCGAAGGACCGCCCCATCCGCTCCCACCGGCCCAGCACCGCGATGTTGCAGTGCCTCTCGTCATGCGAGATGCGGTCGAACAGCCCGTTCACCGCCTCCGCCTCGCCCTCCAGCACCTGAAGAAACGTGCCCTCATGTTCGATAAGGAATCCGGTGATACCCAGACGTCGATTCTTTGTGGAACTACGTACACAAATGTCCGCCAAAGCCGAGAAAGGCAGCAGAGAGACCGCATCGCTGCGATAGAGCAGGGTCAGCATGGCGCACCTCCCATTTCTACTTATGAAAATGGCGAGGCAACGGGAGCGTGGTAACCCTTTCTTTCGTAGAACCGATGCCGCAGCCACCGGGCATATCCCGAACCGGATGGGTCTCAGCGGCAGGCGTGAAAGCTCCCCATATCAAGGTGGAAATGGTTGCGGTGGGCTTCGTTGTAGTCCGGCCCCAGAACCACGTCGAAGAAGCGGCAGGCGCCGTCGCGCACGTCGCGCAGGAAGGCGGATTTGCGGCCGTCCGGCTTCACCTCCCAGTCGTTCAGCACGCCCACCCGTGTCCCGTCGGCCAGCACGAAGGCGGCGAGGTCGATGGCGTTGGCGGTCGCATGCTCGCTGCGCCGACCCGATTCCCGGCCATAGACGTTGCGGCAGGCATAGCTGCCGAGATGCTCGACCCGCGCTACCCTCTGCCCGAAATGCCGCTCCGCCGCCGGCTGCAGCGCATTCGCCTCGAAC
>NZ_CAMLJP010000008.1 GCF_946480385.1 uncultured Azospirillum sp. | reverse complement strand
GCGATCAGCGCCGGCGGCGTGTCGCCGATGGGGGAGCCGTTGGCGATGTTGCCGCCGATGGTGCCCATGTTGCGCACCTGCTCCGCCCCGATGCGGCGGATCAACTCGCCGAAATCGGGATAGAGTGCCGCGATCCGCTCCGCCGCGTCGCTGTAGGTGACGCCGGCGCCGATCACCAGCGCATCGCCGCGATCCTCGATCCGCCGCAGGGCGCGGACCCGGCCGGTGTAGATGACGGTCGCCAGCACGCGCTGGAACTTGGTCACCCACAGCCCGACATCGGTCGCCCCCGCCACGATGGTGGCGCCGGGGTTGTCGAGCAGAAGCTGCGCCAGCTGTGGCACGGTGGCCGGAGCCAGGAAGCGGCGCCCGCCGGCGCCGACGCTGAGGATCTCCTCGTCGCGCAGAACCTTCAGCTTTTCCACCCAGGCCGCCCGGTCGGCGAAACGGTCGGTGGCGCGGTCGCCGATGCCGTACATGGCATGGGCGGCGCGGACGATCGGCTCATAACCGGTGCAGCGGCAGAGATTCCCGGCCAGCGCGTCGTCGATGCGCTGCCCGTCCGGCCGCTCCTCGTTCAGGTACAGCGCCAGCAGCGACATGACGAAGCCCGGGGTGCAGAAGCCGCATTGCGAGCCGTGGCAATCGACCATCGCCTGCTGCACCGGATGCAACGCTCCGTCCGGCCCCTTCAGATGCTCCACTGTCAGAAGGCGGCAGCCGTCCAGTGTGGCGAGAAAGCGGATGCAGGCGTTCACCGCCTCGTAGCGCACCGTATCGCCGTCCAGCCGCCCGACCACCACGGTGCAGGCACCGCAATCGCCCTCCGCACAGCCTTCCTTGGTGCCGACCCGCCGTTCCGACAGCCGCAGCCAGTCGAGCACCGTCAGGGTCGGATCGACCGCGTCGATCTCCCGAAGCTCGTCGCCGAGATAGAAGCGGAGGCGCTGGCGCATGGCTGCTCCCGAGGATGGTGACGATGTGACGCAGTATTTCACCGACGTCGACTCTGTCACCAGATCGGCAGCAGGGGAAAGAGTTTCAAACGATTTGCAAAAGAGGGCGCTTACGCACTCCCCTCCGGCGTCATCGTCGCCAATCCGCCAGCGGCGCGAACGGACGCCAGCGTCAGCGCATGCCAGTAGAGGTCCAGCAGGGCCGCCGGCATGCCGCCTTCCTCATGGCCTTCCATCGGCAGGATGGCGGCGGCATGGGCCAGTGCGGCGGTGGCGGCGTTCGCGCTGCGCGACACCGCGTCGCCCAGCAGCCCCAGCGTCTGGCCCAGCGCCGCGGCGTCGAAGCGCAGCAGGGCGGGCGGCACGGTGATCTGCGCCTCGCCCCCGCGCAGGCGGCCGACGGCGATGTAGACATGCAGCAGGTCGGGCCGGTCCTCCGGCCGCAGCAGGGCGGCGACGATGCGGTTGCCGGTCAGCGGGCCGGTCCCGTCGAACTCGTACATCGCGGCGCGCTCGCTCTGTCGGGTGGCGGCGAGGCCGGCGAGACGGGCAGTCAGCGGCTCCGACGCCCGGCGGTTGGCCTCGTCGAACAGGGCGGGGTGGCTGCCGCCCTCGCTCAGCACCACCAGCGGGGCGTCGGTCGCCGCCGCGGCGGCCAGCAGACGGGCCAGCACGGCAAAGGGATCGGTGCCCGCTTCACCCGCTTCCGCTTCCAGCAGGCCGGCACCGCGGCGCAGCACGGCCTCCGCAAAGCTGATGTCGATGTCCATGGCCGAGCCCTCCTCCCTGACGACGGAGCCCCTTTTAGGCCGGGGCGCCCCGCCCGCTCAATGGTAACCGAAGGCGCCCGTCACCTTTCCGCGGAAGATCCAGTAGGAATAGGCGGTGTAGCCCAGGATCGCCGGGATCAGGAAGGCCATGCCGACCAGCAGGAACACCTGCGTTTCCGGCGGGGCCGCCGCCTCCCACACGGTGACGCCCGGCGGGATCAGGTGCGGCCACAGGCTGATGGCGAGGCCGAGATAGGACAGGCCGAACAGCGCCATCGACAGCACGAAGGGCGCCACATCCCGGCTTTTGTCGATGGCCCGCCACAGGGCGACGGCCAGCACCGCCGTGAGGATGGGCACCGGCGACAGGAAGATCAGGTTGGGCATGGAGAACCAGCGCGCGGCGATCTCTGGCAGCAGGAAGGGCGTCCACAGGCTGACCACCGCCACACCGGCCAGAACCACCAGCATCAGCAGCCGCGCCATGCGGAAGCACCAGTCCTGCAACGGCCCGATGGTCCGCCAGATCAGCCATGTCGCTCCCAGCAGCGCATAGCCCACCACCAGCGCCACCCCGCAGAACAGGCTGAAGGGCGACAACCAGTGCAGCATGCCGCCGACGAACTGCCTCTCGTACACCGGAATCCCCTGGATGAAGGACCCCAGCACGACCCCCTGCGCGAAGGTCGCCAGCAGCGAGCCGAGAAAGAAGGAACGGTTCCACCAATGCCGCCCCGCCCGCGCCTTGAAGCGGAACTCGAAGGCGACGCCGCGGAAGATCAGGGCTATCAGCATGACCAGCAGCGGCAGATACATCGCTGGCAGAACCACCGCATAGGCGATGGGAAAGGCCGCGAACAGCCCGGCTCCGCCCAGCACCAGCCAGGTCTCGTTGAAGTCCCAGACCGGCGCCACCGTGTTCATCATGGTGTCGCGGTCCTCCTCCGTCGGGGCGAAGGGGTAGAGGATGCCGATACCGAGGTCGAAGCCGTCCATCAGCACATACATGAACACCGCGAAGCCGACGATCCCGACCCAGATCAGGGTCAGCAGGCTTCCTTCCGCAATTTCCTGCATCGGGCTTACTCCGCCGCTTCGAGGGACTGGTCGGTGGCCGACAGCGGCCGCTTCGGGCTCTGCGCCTCCGGCGGCTGGGGCGCGTCGTGGATGTGGGTCGGGCCGGTGCGCAGCAGGCGGATCAGGTAATAGGTGCCGGCGCCATAGATGATGGTGTAGGCGACGACGAAGGACAGCAGCGAGATCAACGCCGCCCCCGTCGTCAGCGACGGCGTCACCGCGTCGGCCGTGCGCAGGTGGCCGTAGACGACCCAGGGCTGGCGCCCGATCTCTGTGGTGAACCAGCCGGCCAGGATGGCGACGAAGCCAATGGGCATGCAGCCGACCAGAATGCGGTAGAACCAGTCGCTGTTGTACAGCCGGCCGCGGAAGCGGAGCACCAGATGAACCACCGCCACCGTCAGCATCAAGAGGCCGATGCCGACCATCAGGCGGAAGGTCCAGAAGATGATACGCGGATCGGGCCGCTCGTCGGCCGGGAACTGCTTCAGGCCGGGCACAGTGCCGTTGAAGTCGTGGGTCAGGATCAGGCTGGACAGGGCGGGGATGCCGACCTCCAGATGGTTGGTCTCCTTCTCCACGTCGGGGATGGCGAACAGCACCAGCGGCGCGCGCGGTCCCCCTTCCCAATTGCCTTCCATCGCGGCGATCTTGGCCGGCTGATGCTCCAGCGTATTCAGCCCATGCTCATCGCCGAGGAAAATCTGCAAGGGCGCCAGAACGGTGATGAGGGCGAGCGCCATGCTGAGCCCCAGCTTCGCATGGTCGAAATGCCGGCGCTTCAGCAGATAGAAGGCGCTGATGCCGGCGACGACGAAGCTGGTGGTCAGGAACATCGCCGTCACCATGTGGGCGAGGCGATAGGGGAAGGACGGGTTGAACACCACCTGCCACCAGTCGGTGACGAAGTAACGGCCATCCCGGATCTCGAAGCCGGCCGGGGTGTGCATCCAGCTGTTGGCCGACAGGATCCAGAAGGACGACAGCAGCGTGCCCAGCGCCACCAGACAGGCCGCCATCAGATGGATGCCGCGCGGCACCCGGTCGCGCCCGAACAGCAGGATGCCGAGGAAGGCGGCCTCCAGGAAGAAGGCGGTGACGACCTCGTACTGGATCAGCGGACCAAGGACGTTGCCCACGGTGTCGGACCAGCGGCTCCAGTTGGTGCCGAACTGATAGGACATCACGATGCCCGACACCACGCCCAAGCCGAAGGACAGCGCGAAGATGCGGGTCCAGAACTCCGACAGGCTGCGGTAGATGCCCTTGCCGGTGCCCACCCACAGCGCCTCCAACAGCGCGATCCAGCAGGCAAGTCCCACTGTGAAGCTGGGGAACAGGATGTGGAAGGAGATCGTGAACGCGAACTGGATTCGCGACAGGATCAATGGATCGAGGTCCATGGCCGCCGCCTCTTTTGTTTGGGCGCGTGGGAAGCCTTACGCCGGGCGGGACCCGGCGCGGCTGTGGCAAGACCCCATGTAGGATGAGTGATTGGGCCGGAAAGGGGACTAGTCTTTCGGGCTTAAGCCGGACTACGGGAAGCGGTAGCGAGGATGCGCCGGCCGGCCGGCACTGCCCCTTTGGACGATTTTGTCAGTGGGGCGGCCAATCAATGTGGTGGATAGACTGCGGTGATGCCGGAAATCACCGTCTGCGCGGCCAGTGCGGCCAGCACGATGCCCAGAACGCGGCTGACCGTGTGGATCACCGTGCGGCCCAGCAGCCGCCCGACCCAGTCGGCGCCCAGCAGGATCAGCGTCACCCCGCCGATCACCGTCGCCGCCGCGCCCAGAACGCTGACCTGCCCCGCCACCGTGGTGCCGACGCGATCCATCAGCAGCAGGATGGAGGTGATGGCGCCCGGCCCGGCGATCAGCGGCACCGCCAGCGGGAAGACGGCGATGTCGTGCGCGTCCTCGTCGGTCATCGCCTCGCCGGTGGCGCGCTCCTTGCGCTCGGAGCGCTTGGCGAACAGCATCTCGAAGGCGATCCAGAACAGCAGCGCGCCGCCGGCGATGCGGAAGGCCGGCATCTCGATGGACAGGGTCTGTAGGACGACCTTGCCGAAATAGGCGAAGAAGACCAGCACCACGAAGGCGATGGCGGTGCCTCGCAACGCGATGATCCGCTTGTGGCGGTCGTCGAAACCACGGGTCAGCGCGATGAACAGCGGCACCAGCCCCGGCGGATCGACGACGACGAAAAAGACGACGAGATTGCTGATGTAGTCCGACAAAGCGGGCTCCAGCCTGATGTGATTATGGATTTGCGGTACCGATCATAGGCTTGGCGGTGCGGGGTGTCACCCCTCGGCCAGCGCGTGGGCGAACGCCTCGACCCCCTGCACGCCCGCCGGGGTCAGGCCGTAGGTGCCGCGCCCGACCCGCTCGAACCAGCCATAGACGTTGCGCAGCAGCATCGCCCCGACATCCTTCGGCGCCCCCGCCTTGCGTAGCGCCGCGACGGTCAGCGGTCCGTTGCGCAGCATGCGGGCGATGCGCAGCGCGTCCTGGCGATAGGCGGTGACGATGGCGACACGGGTGGAGCCGCCACGATTGGGATCGCCGACCCGACGGGCATGCTCACCCAGCAGGCGGTGCGTGCGCTTCTTGTCCTTGCGCGGGGTATAGGGGACGGGATCGAGCAGCACGGTGACACGCTGCCCCTCCGCCAACCCCGGATCGACCATCAGCAGGCCGAGACCCAGCCGGCGACAGAGCTTCTTCACGTCACCGTCCAGTGGAGACGGGCCGGTGGCCTTGCGCCCCGGCTGCGGCACGGCGAGATAAACGCTGTCGCTGATCGCCAGCCGGTCCACCCCCTGCAGCACGAGGTCGAGCGTGAAGCGCTTTTTCAGTTCGACGATCACCGGCGGCTCGGCCCCGCGCGTGGCGACGAGATCGCAGCCGTGGATCTCCGCCTTCACGTCATAGCCCTGGGCTTCGAGAAAGGCTTTGACGGGCGCGTAGAGGTCGGTTTCGGCGGTGACAGTCATCAATCCCCTCTCCCGTCCCGGGAGAGGGTGGCGCGAAGCGCCGGGTGAGGGGTGATGCAAGAAACCAGAAGCGCATGGTTCCTTGCACCACCCCTCACCCTCCCCGCCTACGGCGGGTCCCCTCCCTCTCCCGGGACGGGAGAGGGCTTAGGTTACTGGAAAGACAGCGTCAAGCCGCGGCCTTCTGCTTGCGCAGGATGCCCAGGATGTCGGACGCCGCCTTCGGGATGTTGGTGCCCGGCCCGTAGATCGCCGCGGCGCCGGCCTTATAGAGGAAGTCGTAGTCCTGCGGGGGGATCACGCCGCCGCACACCACCAGGATGTCGCCGGCGCCCTGTTTGCGCAGTTCCTCGATCAGTTGCGGGACCAGCGTCTTGTGGCCGGCGGCCTGGGACGACACGCCGATGACGTGCACGTCATTCTCCACCGCCTGCCGCGCCGCCTCGTCCGGGGTCTGGAACAGCGGCCCGATGTCGACGTCGAAGCCGATGTCGGCGAAGCTGGTGGCGATCACCTTGGCGCCGCGGTCGTGGCCGTCCTGGCCCATCTTCACCACCAGGATGCGCGGCCGGCGGCCTTCCTCGGCGGCGAAGGACGCCACCTCCTCCTGAATGCGCTTGAAGCCCTCGTCGCCCTCATAGGCCGAGCCGTAGACGCCCGAGACCGAGCGGATGACGGCGACATGGCGGGTGAAGGCCTTTTCCAGCGCATCGGAGATTTCGCCGACGGTGGCGCGGGCGCGGGTGGCCTCGACCGACAGGGCCAGCAGGTTGCCGGACTTCTCTGTGGCGGCCTTAGTCAATGCTGCCAACGCCTCCTGGCACTTGGCCTCGTCGCGGCTGGCGCGGATTTGCTTCAGGCGGGCGATCTGCGCCTCACGGACGGCGGTGTTGTCGATGTCCAGCACGTCCACCCCCTCGGGGTTCTCCGGACGGTACTTGTTGACGCCGACGATCACCTCCTCGCCGCGGTCGATGGCGGCCTGACGGCGGGCGGCGGCCTCCTCGATCAGCAGCTTGGGCATGCCGCTCTCGACCGCCTTGGTCATGCCGCCCATCTCCTCGACGCGGCCGATCAGCTCCAGCACGGCGTTGGCGAGGCTGTGGGTCAGATGCTCGATGTAATAGGAGCCGCCGAGCGGATCGACCACCTTGGTCACGCCGGCTTCCTCGGCGATGATCAGCTGGGTGTTGCGGGCGATGCGGGCAGAGAACTTGGTCGGCAGGCCCAGCGCCTCGTCGAAGGCGTTGGTGTGCAACGACTGGGTGCCGCCCAGCACCGCCGCCATCGCCTCGATGGTGGTGCGGATGACGTTGTTGTAGGGGTCCTGCTCGGTCAGCGAGACGCCGGAGGTCTGGCAGTGGGTGCGCAGCGCCAGCGAGCGGGCGTCCTTCGGCTGGAACTTCTCCTGCATCAGGGAGGACCACAGCAGGCGCGCGGCGCGCAGCTTGGCGATCTCCATGAAGAAATTCATGCCGATGGAGAAGAAGAAGGACAGGCGCGGCGCGAACTTGTCGACCGGCAGGCCCTTCGACATCGCGGCGCGGACATATTCCAGGCCGTCGGCGATGGTGAAGGCCAGCTCCTGCACCGCCGTCGCCCCGGCCTCCTGCATGTGATAGCCGGAGATCGAGATCGAGTTGAACTTCGGCATGTGCTGGGAGGTGTACTCGATGATGTCGGCGATGATCCGCATCGAGGGTTCGGGCGGGTAGATGTAGGTGTTGCGGACCATGAACTCCTTAAGGATGTCGTTCTGGATGGTGCCGCTCAGCTTGTCCTGGGAAACGCCCTGCTCCTCCGCCGCGACGATGTAGCCGGCCAGGATCGGCAGCACCGCGCCGTTCATGGTCATCGACACCGACATCTTGTCGAGCGGGATGTCGGCGAAGAGAACCTTCATGTCCTCGACGCTGTCGATCGCCACGCCGGCCTTGCCGACGTCGCCGACGACACGCGGATGGTCGCTGTCATAGCCGCGGTGGGTGGCGAGGTCGAAGGCCACCGACAGGCCCATCTGGCCGGCCTTGAGGTTGGCCTTGTAGAAGGCGTTCGACTCCTCCGCCGTGGAGAAGCCAGCGTACTGCCGGATGGTCCAGGGCTTCACCGCGTACATCGTGGCGCGTGGGCCGCGGGTGAAGGGCGGGAAGCCAGGCAGCGTGTCCAGCTCCATCCCTTCCAGGTCGGCGGCGGTGTAGAGCGCCTTGACGTCCAGACCTTCCGGGGTCTTCCAGGTCAGCTTGGAAAGGTCACCGTCGGCGCCGAGATCCTTGGCGGCCAGCTTGTCCCAATCGGCAAGGGTCTTCTTCGGGAACTCGGTCATCGACGCCTCCTGATGGCTTCTTATGGCGCTGGTAGGGTATCAGTGCGTTTCCGCCCGACGCACCCCCTTCCAACGGTCCGATGAACCATTGGAAGGGGGGCAGGGGGTACGCTTCCTCTCGGTACTGTTCTTCTTATTATACGGTTACGCGAATTCCACGATCTTCTGATCGACCGCCAGGCTGCTGCCCGGGGCTGCGTGGATTTTCGCGACCGTTCCGTCCTGCGCGGCGCGCAGAATGTTTTCCATCTTCATGGCCTCGACCACGGCCAGCACCTCGCCGGCCTTGACCTCCTGGCCTTCCGACACCGCCAGCGACACCAGCAGGCCCGGCATCGGCGACAGCAGGAACTTCGACATGTCCGGCGGCGCCTTGACCGGCATCAGCGCGTCCAGCTTGGCCGCCTTCGGGGTCAGCACCTTGACGACCGCCTGCGACCCGCTGTGGTGCAGGCGATAGCCGATGCCGACCCGGTCGATCTGCACGCAGACATGCTGGCCGTTCACCGTGCCGCGGAACAGCGGCGCTCCGATCTGCCAGTCGCTCCACACCGTGTGGTGCTTGCCGTCGATGTCGACGGTGTAGCCGATGCGCTGCGGGCTGCCGTCGGCGGGGTGCAGGTGCACCGGATGCTGGGTGCCGTCCAGCACCACCACCCAGTCGTCGCGCACCGTCACCTTGCTGCCGGGCATCTTGCCGGAGATCTGGATGTCGCGGTCGTTCAGGCTGCGGTGGATCACCGCCGCCACCGCGATCAGCACCGCCGGGTCCTCCGGCGGCAGGTCGGAGGCGTGGAAACCGTTCGGATATTCCTCGGCGATGAAGTTGGTGGTCAGCCGCCCGTCGACGAAGCGCTGGTTCGCCATCAGCGAGGCCAGGAACGGGATGTTGTGGCTGACGCCGCGGATGTAATACTGGTCCAGCGCCTCGCGCATGCCGGCGATCGCCGCGTCGCGCGTCGCGCCCCAGGTGCAGAGCTTGGCGATCATCGGATCGTAGTACATCGAGATCTCGCCGCCCTCGAACACCCCGGTGTCGACGCGGACATGCGGGTCGGCGGCCGGCGGCTGGTAATGGGTCAGGCGGCCGGTGGAGGGCAGGAAGTTGCGGAAGGGATCCTCGGCATAGACGCGCGCCTCGACCGCCCAGCCGGTCAGCTTCACGTCGTCCTGGGTGATCGACAGCTTCTCGCCGTAGGCGACGCGGATCATCTGCTCGACGAGGTCGAGGCCGGTGATCAGCTCGGTGACCGGGTGTTCGACCTGAAGACGGGTGTTCATCTCCAGGAAGTAGAAGTTGCGCTCGGCGTCGACGATGAACTCCACCGTGCCGGCCGACTTGTACTGCACCGCGTTGGCGAGCGCCACCGCCTGCTCGCCCATCGCCTTGCGGGTGGCGGCGTCGAGGAATGGGCTTGGGGCCTCTTCGATGACCTTCTGGTGGCGGCGCTGGATCGAGCATTCACGCTCGCCGAGATAGAGGCAGGTGCCCTGCCCGTCGGCCAGAACCTGGATTTCGATGTGGCGCGGCTGCTGGATGTACTTCTCGACGAAGACGCGGTCGTCGGCGAAGCTGGAACGCGCCTCGTTCTGGGCCGAACGGAAGCCCTCGCGCGCCTCCTCGTCGTTCCAGGCGACGCGCATGCCCTTGCCGCCACCGCCGGCCGACGCCTTGATCATCACCGGATAGCCGATGTCGCGGGCGATGGTCACCGCCTCGCTGTCGTCGGCGATGACGCCGAGATAGCCGGGGACGGTGGAGACGCCGGCTTCCTTGGCCAGCTTCTTCGACTCGATCTTGTCGCCCATCGCCTGGATGGCGTGGGCGTCCGGACCGATGAAGGCGATGCCGGCGGCGGCCAGCGCCTCCTGGAACTCGCGCTTCTCCGACAGGAAGCCGTAGCCGGGATGAACGGCCTGGGCGCCGGTCTGCTTGCAGGCCTCGACGATGCGGTCGACAAGCAGATAGCTCTGGGCCGACGGGGCGGCACCGATATGGACGGCCTCGTCGGCCATCTCGACATGCAGGGCGTTCTTGTCGGCGTCGGAGTAGACCGCGACGGTCTTGATGCCCATGCGGCGTGCCGTGCGGATGACGCGGCAGGCGATCTCGCCACGATTGGCGATGAGGATCTTCTCAAACATGCTGCCGGCCCTCACAGCGGAATGTTGTCGTGCTTGCGCCAGGGGTTCTGGAGCTGCTTGTTCTTCAGCATGGACAGCGCCTTCGTGATGCGGCGGCGGGTGCCGTGCGGCATGATGACGTCGTCGATGTAACCGCGCGACGCGGCGACGAAGGGATTGGCGAACTTCTGCTTGTACTCTTCCGTACGCGCCTCGATCTTCTCGGCATCGCCGATGTCGCTGCGGAAGATGATCTCCACCGCGCCCTTGGCACCCATCACCGCGATTTCCGCCGACGGCCACGCATAGTTGACGTCGCCGCGCAGATGCTTGGACGACATCACGTCGTACGCGCCACCGTACGCCTTGCGGGTGATGACGGTCACCTTCGGCACGGTCGCCTCGGCGTACGCGTACAGCAGCTTGGCGCCGTGCTTGATGATGCCGCCGTACTCCTGGCTGGTGCCGGGCATGAAGCCGGGGACGTCGACCAGGGTCAGGATCGGGATTTCGAAGGCGTCGCAGAAGCGGACGAAGCGCGCCGCCTTCTTGGAGCTGTCGATGTCCAGGCAGCCGGCGAGCACCATCGGCTGGTTGGCGACGATGCCGACCGTGGAGCCGTTCATGCGGGCGAAGCCGATGATGATGTTCTTGGCGTATTCCGGCTGGAGCTCGAAGAAGTCGCCCTCGTCCACGATCTTGAGGATCAGCTCCTTCATGTCGTAGGGCTTGTTCGGGTTCTCCGGCACCAGCGTGTCGAGCGAGAAGTCCTCGCGGTCCAGCGGATCGGCGCAGGGGCGGACCGGCGCCTTCTCACGGTTCGACGACGGCAGGAAATCGACGAAGCGGCGCAGTTGCAGCAGCGCCTCGACGTCGTTCTCGAAGGCCAGATCGGCCACGCCCGACTTTGTGGAGTGGGTGACGGCGCCGCCCAGCTCCTCGGCGGTCACGACCTCGTGGGTGACGGTCTTCACCACGTCCGGGCCGGTGACGAACATGTAGGAGCTGTCCTTCACCATGAAGATGAAGTCGGTCATGGCCGGCGAGTACACCGCACCGCCGGCGCACGGCCCCATGATGAGGGAAATCTGCGGGATGACGCCCGACGCGTCGACGTTGCGCTGGAACACCTCGGCATAGCCGCCCAGCGAGGCGACGCCTTCCTGGATGCGGGCGCCGCCCGAATCGTTCAGGCCGATGACCGGCGCGCCGACCTTCAGCGCCTGGTCCATGATCTTGCAGATCTTCTCGGCATGCGCTTCCGACAGCGCGCCGCCGAAGACCGTGAAGTCCTGGCTGAAGACGAAGACGAGGCGGCCGTTGACGGTGCCATGGCCGGTGACCACGCCGTCGCCCGGAACCTTCTGGTTTTCCATGCCGAAGTCGATGCAGCGATGTTCGACGAACATGTCGAACTCCTCGAACGATCCTTCGTCGAGGAACAGGTCGATCCGCTCGCGCGCGGTCAGCTTGCCTTTGGCGTGCTGGCCGGCGATGCGCTTCTCACCGCCGCCCAGCCGCGCCGCGGCGCGCTTGGACTCCAACTTGGCCAGAATGTCTTGCATCGGGCGTTTCCAATCCTTGGCGTCGCAGTGACTGTCCCCGCTCCGGCGGCAAGCGACGCAATCATTCACCGGAACGCCGCGGATTATTCACAAACTTCGCAGCGCTTCAAACAGCCTCTTCGCAAAAACGTGCGAAGTTGCGAAGCCCTTTGCAAAGGCGGATTTGCGCTTGCTAAGATTGCGAAGAACGGCCGTTTTCCAAGGTTGTCGCCGGGGCGGGATTTTATACGCATGCAAAAGAAGCTATTCCTTGGCTACAAGCTGCGCCGCCTGCGCGAACAGCGCAGCCTGACCCAGGCCTCGCTGGCCAAGACGCTGGAGCTTTCGCCGAGCTATCTCAACCAGTTGGAGAACAACCAGCGCCCGCTGACCCTGCCGGTGCTGATGCGGATCGCTGCCACCTTCGAGCTGGAGCTGTCCGCCTTCCTGGAGGACGAGGACAGCCGGCTGGTCTCCGACCTGCGCGAGGCGCTGGCCGATCCGCTGTTCGCCGGTGCACCGCTGACCGCGGGCGAACTGCGCAGCGTGGTGGGGTCCAGCCCCGAACTGGCCCGCCGGGTGCTCAGCCTGCATCAGGCCTATCAGAAGCTGCATGAGCGGGTACAGTCGCTGGCCGACAGCCTGTCCAACCGCGAACCCAGCAGTCAGGAGGGCGACAGCTTCGCCGGCCCGCAATTTCCGTACGAGGAGGTTCGGGACTATTTCCACTACTGCAACAATTACATCGGCCCGCTGGACGAGGCGGCGGAACGGCTGTGGGATAGCGAGAAGATCCATTCCGGATCGTTGCTGAACGAACTGGCCGCCTATCTGAAGCGCCGCCACGACGTGCGGGTGAAGATCGTCGCCGATGAAGCCGGCGAAACCGCCATGCGCAGTTACGACGCCACCACCGGCACGTTGCGGCTGTCGGCCCTGCTGACCAGCTCCAGCCGCGCCTTCCACATGGCGAACCAGATCGCGCTGCTGGAATTCGGCGACCAGATCGACGAGCTGGTGGATCAGGCGAAATTCTCCAGCGAGGATGCGCGGTCGATCTGCCGGGTCGGGCTCGCCAATTACTTCGCCGGGGCGCTGGTGCTGCCCTATCGCGCCTTCGCGGCGCAGGCCCGCGCCTTGCGTCACGATGTGGAGCAACTGCAAAGCCGCTTCTCCGCCAGCTTCGAGCAGGTCTGCCACCGGCTGTCCACCTTGCAGCGGCCGGGGGCACGCGGCCTGCCCTTCTATTTCGTGCGGGTCGACATGGCCGGCAACATCACCAAGCGCCATTCCGCCACGCGCTTCCACTTCGCCCGCTTCGGCGGCGCCTGCCCGCTGTGGAACGTGCACGAGGCCTTCGCCCAGCCCGGCAAGATCCTGGTGCAGTTCGCCCAGATGCCCGACCGCACCGCCTATATCAGCATCGCCCGCACGGTGACCAAGCGCGGTGGCGCCTATCTGAAGCCGTCTCGGCAGTTCGCCGTCGGGCTGGGCTGCGAGGCCAGCCACGCGCCGGAGCTGGTCTATGCCGCCGGCATCGACATCACCGACATGAAGGCGGCGGTGCCGATCGGCGTGAACTGCCGCCTGTGCGAGCGCACCGACTGCCAGCAGCGCGCCTTCCCACCGATCGGCAGCGAATTGCGGGTGAACGAGCATCACCGCAGCTTCGTGCCCTACCTGTTCAATCCGCCGGACACGCCGCCACGCTGACCACACCACCCCTGCGAGCATCCGGTTGGCCCGCAACTTGCTGAGAATGGGTCGCAAGATCGGAATGGCTGTGCCTTCGGGCATTTCCCGGCCCGATCGCTGCAAGCTGCTTCGCATTTTGCCAATGGCGGGCCATGGACGGTGACAATCTGCATCACGCCCCCACCCGGCGGGGGACGGCCTTCGCTCCCGAGGCGTTGGCCCGCATGCTGTCGGTGTCGACCGCGGCCCTTGCCCAGGGACGCGGCATCGCCCTGGACGTGAGCGTGCTGAGCGGCACGCCGCCGCGGCTGGTGGGCGATGCAGAAACCGCGGGCGCGCTGTGCAACGCGCTGGCCGCCAGCGCCATCGCAAATGCCGGCCCCGGCCGGCTGGACGTCCGCCTGTCGGCCCTGCCGGCGGGGGAGGAGCGCGTGACCCTGCGGGCCGAGCTGACCGGACGCTTCGACAGCCATGGCGAGACCGGCTTCGGCCAGGAACTCGCCCGGCGCCTGCTGGCGGCGCTGGGCGCCCAGATGACGGTGGAACACCATGGCGACGGGACGCGGCGGGCGGTGCTGGACATGCCGGTCGCCCTGCCCTCCCGCACCACCGACGCCGAGCGGCTGATGAGTTGGGCACGCGCGCGCGGTGGCCGGCTGCTGGTGGTGGACGACAGCGCCACCAACCGGATGGTGGTCGCCGGGCTGCTCGCCAAGGCCGGATTCTCGGTCGAAACCGCCAATGGCGGAGCGGAAGCGGTGGAGGCGGTCGCCCAGGCGCCGGTTCCGCCAGAGGCGGTGCTGATGGACGTCGCCATGCCCGACATGGACGGGGTGACGGCGACCGCCACCATCCGCCGGCTGGGCGACGGGCGGGGTCGCATCCCGATCATCGCCGTCACCGCCAACGCCCAGCCGGAAGACCGCATCCGCTGCCTGTCCGCCGGGATGAACGACTATCTGACCAAGCCGGTGCGGCGCGCCGACCTGCTGGGCGCCCTGGAACGCTGGCTGGCGCCGCCTCCGGTCTGAGACCTTAAAAGGACGAGTCCGGTTCCTTCAGGAAGGCTTCCTCTTCAGGCGTGGTAGCACGACCGAGGACCGCATTGCGGTGGGGGAAGCGGCCGAAGCGCTGGATGATCTCGCGGTGCCGCTGCGCATAGCGCACCGTCGTCTCGTCGCCCACCCGCTCGGTGAACAGGGCGACGGAGCGGTTCTGGCTCGCCATGTCCTCGTGATGCTCGAAGGGCAGATAGAGGAAGATCCGCTCGTCGGTCGTGCATTCCAGGTCGAAGCCGTTGGCGACGGCATGGTCGCTGACGGCCCGCGCCTTGTCGTCGGTGGCGAAGGCGCGCGGATCGCCGCGGAAGATGTTGCGCGGCACCTGATCCAGCAGCACGCACAGCGCGATGCAGCCGTCGACATCCTCCATCCAATGATCGTACGCGCCGCGCGCCGCCGCTTCGTAATGCGGCCCCAGCGTCTCGGCGACCGCCCGGTCGAAGCTGGCCGACTTGCGGAACCAGTAGGGCTTCATCGCCTCGTCGAACCAGAAATCGACGATTTCGTCGATCAGACTGTCCACCATCGTCTTCTCCGTCCTGTGCGTGATGCCCGAAGACCAACATCCCAAACGGAAACAGGGCGCCCAAAGGGGCGCCCTGTCCAGGTCTCACATCGCCTCACCGAACCGTCCGGCTCAGTGCAGCGTGCTCCACAGCTTGCGCTTGGCGGCATACATCAGGCCGGCCAGCACCAGCAGGAACAGGATGACCTTAACGCCCATCTGCTTGCGGGCATCCAGGTGCGGTTCCGCGACGAAGGTCAGGAAGGTCGCCACGTCGTGCGCCTGCTGCTCCACCGTCGCCTTGGTGCCGTCGGCGAAGGTGACGCCGTCGGGCTGCAGGATGTTCGGCATGCCGACCTGATGGCCGGGGAACACCTTGTTGTAGTTCATGCCGTCCATGATGTGGACGCCGGGCGGCGGCTCCTCGAAGCCGGTCAGGAAGGCGTAGATGTAATCCTCGCCACCGACGCGGGCCTTGGCCATCAGCGACAGGTCCGGCGGCAGCGCGCCGTTGTTCGCCACGCGGGCGGCCTGGTCGTTGGGGAACGGCGACGGGAAATGGTCGGCCGGCGTGGCCGGACGCATGAACATCTCGCCCGCGTCGTTCGGGCCGGCCTGCACCTCATAGCCGGCGGCGAGCGCCTTCAGCTCGTCTTCCTTGAAGCCGATGCCGGCCAGCGTGCGGATCGGCACCAGATGCATCGAATGGCAGGCCGAGCAGACTTCCTTGTAGATCTGGAAGCCGCGCTGCGCCGCCGCCTTGTCGATGGTGCCGAAGATGCCGGCATGCGGCCAGCTCTGCTTGGGGATGTGCACGCCTTCGGAGGCCTGCGCGGCCCCGGCGATGCCGAGTGCCAGCGCCGCCGAGAGGATTGCAGTCTTCAACGCGCGCATCAGGCCTTCTCCATCGGCTTGGCATGGGCGCCGGCGGCGATGCCACCACCGCCCTTCAGAACGGACTCGGAGATGCTGGTGGGAAGCGGAGGCGTGCGCTCCAGCTTGCCCAGCAACGGCAGCAGGATCAGGAAGTGGAAGAAGTAGTAGGCGGTGCCGATACGCGCGATCAGCAGCCAGGAGCCTTCGGCCGGCTGCGAACCGGCATAGCCCAGGATCAGGGCGTCGATCGCCAGGATCCAGAAGAACTGGCGGTAGACCGGGCGGAACTTGCAGCTGCGGATCTTGGAGCGGTCGAGCCACGGCAGGAAGGCCAGCAGCGCGATCGAGCCGAACATCGCCAGCACGCCGCCCAGCTTGTCCGGGATCGCGCGCAGCATGGCGTAGAAGGGCAGGAAGTACCATTCCGGCACGATGTGCGCCGGGGTCACCAGCGGGTTGGCCGGAATGTAGTTGTCCGGATGGCCCATGTAGTTCGGCATGAAGAACACGAACACCGCGTAGATGATCATGAAGATCACCACGGCGAAGCCGTCCTTGACCGTCACGTAGGGGTTGAACGGAACGGTGTCCTGCGGACCCTTGGGCTCGATGCCGAGCGGGTTGTTCGAACCGCAGACATGCAGCGCCGCCGTGTGCAGGATCACCAGACCCAGCAGGACGAAGGGCAGCAGGAAATGCAGCGCGAAGAAGCGGTTCAGCGTCGGATTGTCGACCGAGAAGCCGCCCCACAGCAGCGTGACGATCGGGTCGCCGACGATCGGGAAGGCCGAGAACAGGTTCGTGATGACGGTGGCGCCCCAGAAGCTCATCTGGCCCCACGGCAGCACGTAGCCCATGAAGGCGGTGCCCATCATGACGAGGAAGATGATGACGCCCAGGATCCACAGGATTTCGCGCGGCGCCTTGTAGGAGCCGTAATACATGCCGCGGAACATGTGGATGTAGACGGCGATGAAGAACATCGACGCGCCGTTGGCGTGCACATAACGCAGCAGCCAGCCGTAATTCACGTCGCGCATGATGCGCTCGACCGAATTGAAGGCCAGCGAGGTGTGCGACGAGTACTGCATCGCCAGGAACAAGCCCGTGGCGATCATGATGACCAGCATGATGCCGGCAATGGCACCGAACGCCCACAGATAGTTGACGTTCCGCGGCATCGGGTAGTGGTTGTACTCGTGATCCAGCATCGTGAAGATCGGCAGGCGGCTGTCGATCCAGTTCACGACCGGATTCTTGAACTTGGTGGCTTGAACCTGAGCCATCTCGGGGTCTCCAGAACCGTTGGGCCGCTTAACCGAGCCGGATCTTGGTATCGCCGGTGAAGGCGTACGTCGGAAGGACAAGGTTGGCGGGGGCCGGGCCCTTGCGGATGCGCCCAGCGGTGTCGTAGTGCGAGCCGTGGCAGGGGCAGAACCACCCGCCATAGTCGCCGCGCGGATCGGTGACCTTCTGCCCGAGCGGCACACAGCCCAGATGCGTGCAGATGCCGATGACGATCAGCCATTCCGGCTTCTTCACGCGGGCATCGTCGGCAACCGGATCGCGCAGGTCGTTCAGATTGACGTCCTTGGCGGACTCGATCTCTTCGGCGGTGCGGTGGCGGACAAAGACAGGCTTTCCGCGCCAGGTGACCGTGATCGCCTGGCCGACGGCCACGGGGGCCAGATCGACGTCGATGGAGGCGAGCGCCAGGGTGTCGGCCGCCGGGTTCAGGCTGTCGATGAAGGGCCAAGCCGCCGAGGCCGCCCCGACGACGCCGACCGCACCGGTGGCAAGATACAGAAAATCGCGGCGGGAACCCCCCTCGCCGCCGGAGGCCGCGTGGCCACCCGTCCCGGGCGGATGCGTGGTCTGAGCCATAAGCCTGTTTCTCCTCAAGGCATGCCCGACGCCCTTTGCCCGCGCCGGACGACCGATGGACCGTAATACAGCAAGACGCGGTTAGCCCGCCCGCCGGAAGGAAAACCCTCAGGCATGCCGCGTCCCTCCGGAGTGGGTATCTCCGGATTCAGACCTGCGGTATACCGTCGCGTCGACATCTTGAAAAGTCCTTGGCCGGGGGACAATTTGTCGCGTGTGCGAAGAGCAAGAACATTTGTATGCAAAACAAACACTTCGAAGCAAGGCCCGCGTTGCGTCTTGTGCTGTTCGAACCCGACATTCCGCAGAACGCCGGGACCCTGATGCGACTCGCGGCTGGGCTCGGCGTCGCGCTCGACCTGATCGAACCCTGCGGCTTCGTGCTGGATGACCGCCGGTTGCGGCGCGCCGGGATGGACTATCTGGACCATCTCGACTGGGTACGCCACAGCTCGTGGTCCGCGTACCGCGCAGCGCCGCAGACCGGGCGACTGGTGCTGCTGACCACGCGGGCGGCGATTCCCTACACCGACTTCCGCTTCGCCCCCGGCGACCGCATCCTGGTCGGCCGCGAGAGCGCCGGGGTGCCCGACGAGGTGCATGACGCCGCCGACGCCCGGCTGGTGATCCCGATGGTGCCGCCCGCCCGCTCCTTGAACGTTGCGGTCAGCGCGGCGATGGTGTTGGGTGAGGCCTTGCGGCAGACTGCCGCATTCGTCGCATACACTCCTGCAGCGCCGGAAACGCCATGACAGTCGACGCCAGCATCATCGAAGACCGCAAGGCCCACGCCGCCGCCTGGTTCCAGGAGTTGCGCGACCGCATCTGTGCCGCCTTCGAGACGCTGGAGGACGAGTTGACCGGCACCCACGCCGACCTGCCCCCCGGCCGGTTCGAGCGCAAGAGCTGGGCCCGCCCCGACCATGGCGGCGGCGAGGGCGGCGGCGGCACCATGTCGGTGATGAAGGGCCGGGTGTTCGAGAAGGTCGGGGTCAACATCTCGACCGTCCACGGCACCTTCAGCCCGGAATTCCGCGCCAACATCCCCGGCGCGGCCGAGACCGGCGCGTTCTGGGCGGCGGGGATCAGCCTGGTGGCGCACATGCGCTCGCCGCTGGTGCCGGCGACGCACATGAACACGCGCCACATCGTGACGAGCAAGGGCTGGTTCGGCGGCGGCGCCGACCTGACGCCGATGATCCCGGACGACCGGGACACCGCCGACTTCCACGCCGGCCTGCGCGCCGCCTGCGACCGCCACGACCCGGACTATTACCCGCGCTACAAGGAGTGGTGCGACCGCTATTTCTACCTGCCCCACCGAGACGAGGCGCGCGGCGTCGGCGGCATCTTCTTCGACAACCTCGAGTCGGGCGACTGGGAGGCCGATTTCGCCTTCACCCGCGATGTCGGCACCGCCTTCCTCGACACCTACGTCGCCCTGGTCCGCCGGCACATGAACCGCCCCTGGACCGCCGAGCAGCGCGAGCACCAGCTGATCCGCCGCGGACGGTACGTCGAGTTCAACCTGCTCTACGACCGCGGCACCACCTTCGGCCTGAAGACCGGCGGCAACACCGAGGCGATCCTGATGAGCCTGCCGCCCGAGGTGAAGTGGCCGTGATTTAACGGCGCTGACTTAGCGGCGCTGGCCCATCTGAACCCAGGGCGCCCAGGCCTGCCGCACCATCTCGCTCCACAGGCGCATCGGCGCCATCCACAGTTCGGCCATGCCGGCTGCCGCTGCCATCGGGTTTGCGCCCGGCTTCCCGCCGACGGGGCCGGCCAGCAGCAGCGGGGTCATCAGGCTGGGGGCCAGCAGCTTGGCCATGGCGTCGAAGGACGGGGTGGCGCGGAACTGGATGGCGATCACCTCCGCCCCGTCGTCGCCGGCCTCGCGGTGGCGGATCTGGATTTCCAGGTTCGGCAGATGGGCGGTCAGCGTCGTCTCGTCCGGCTTGCGGTCCATGCTCAGGCGCTCCAATCGGAATCCAAAGAGGCAAGGATAGGGTTTTTGCAACTGCGAAGAAACCCTCTCCGAAGGAGGTAACGGCAACCATTTGCGGCGCTGGCCGTTGTTGGCCGTATGGACAGCACCCTCCCCCCACCCGATTTGGTCCCCTCCAATGCGGATGCCCCCTCGCCCGAGCAGGAAGCCGCCTGCGCCGGGCTGACCTACAGCTCCGACGAGATGCCCGGCATCCGACGGCGGCGTTACGGCAAGGGCTTCCGCTTCCTGTGGCCCGACGGGGCGCAGGTGACGGAGGAGGACACGCTGGCGCGCATCCGGAAGCTGGCGATCCCGCCCGCCTACCGCGACGTCTGGATCTGCCCCGACCCCGACGGCCATCTGCAGGCGACCGGCCGCGACGCCAAGGGGCGCAAGCAGTACCGCTACCACCGCCGCTGGACCGAACTGCGCGAGGGCACCAAGTTCGGCCGCATGCTGGATTTCTGCCGCGCCCTGCCGCATCTGCGCGAGCGGGTGAACGCCGACCTCGGCCACCGCGGTCTGCCGCGGGAAAAGGTGCTGGCCGCCGTGGTCCGGCTGCTGGAAACCACGCTGATCCGCGTCGGCAACGAGAGCTATGCCCGCGAGAACAAGAGCTACGGCCTGACCACGCTGCGCGACGGCCACACCGAGATCGACGGGTCGGAGGTCCGCTTCTCCTTCAAGGGCAAGTCGGGCAAGGAATGGAACGTCTCACTGCGCGACCGCCGGCTGGCGCGCGTCGTCGCCGCCTGCCGCGACGTGCCGGGCGACGAGCTGTTCCAGTATCTCGATGCCGATGGCCAGCGCCACGCGGTGACCTCCGGCGACGTCAACGCCTATCTGCGCGAGGCGACCGGCACCGATTTCACCGCGAAGGACTTCCGCACCTGGGCCGGCACGGTGCTGGCCGCCATGGCGCTGCGGGAGTTCGAAACCTTCGACAGCGCCAGCGCCGCCAAGCGCAACGTTACCCGCGCCATCGAGCAGGTCGCCACCCGCCTGGGCAACACCCCCAGCGTCTGCCGCAAGAGCTACGTCCACCCCGAGGTGCTGGACGCCTATCTGGAAGGCGACCTGCTGGAGTCGCTGAAGCGGGAGGTCGAGGCGGAACTGCGCGACGAACTGGCGGGCCTCACTGGCGAGGAGGCCGCTGTGCTGGCCTTCCTGCGCGAAAGGCTGGAGCGGGAGACGGCGTCTCGGGCGCGGGAGAAGCGGTAGGAGGCGGACTCACGCCCCTCAAACCGCCTCCGCCGTCTCCGCCACCGGCAGCAGGCGGCGCATGACCAGGCAGACCAGATCGCCGGCGATCAGGCCGTCCGCGCCCACATGGGACTGCACGCTGCGCAGCACCAGTTCGGTGCGGTCGCGGGCGGACATGCCGCGGCTGTGGGCCAGGGCGGCGGCAAGGCGTTCCTCACCAAAGGGCTCGCGCTGGCCGTCGATGGAGCGCAGCACGCCGTCGGTGCACAGGAACAGCGTCTCGTCCTGGTTCAGCGTCACCACCGCTTCGGCATAAGGTGCGCCGCGGCGGACGCCCAGCGCCGGACCGCCGGTGGCGGTCAGGAACTCCACCCCGCCGTCGGCGGTGACGCGGCAGGCGCCGCGATGGCCGGCGGCGGCATGGACCAGCGTGCCGGCGACACGGTCATAGATGGCGACGAAGACGGAGGCAAAGCCGTTGAAGGGGCTTTCGCCGCACAGCCGCTCGTTCGCATGGGTCAGGATTGCCGCCGGACCGACACCGGGGCGGGCAGCTTCGCGGATGGCGCCGCGCACCATCAGCATCAGGAAGGCCGCCGGCACGCCGCCGCCGGATACGCCGGCGGTGACCAGCAGGCTGTGCCGCTCGTCCAGTTCGATCACGTCATAGAAGTCGCCGCTGACGGTGTGGCCGGCCAGCAGCATGCCGTAGAACTGGCTGTCGCGGCCGACCGGCAGCTGGCGGGGCAGCAGGTTGGACTGCACGTCGCGGGCGGCGCGCTGCTCCTCCTCGATCAGCTGTTCGGCGGCGGCCAGCTTTTCCGTCTTGGTCTCCAGCTCCGCCCCGCGCAACACCAGCTGAGCGTCGAGAGTCTCCTCGCGCGCGCTCGCCTCCATCGCCATGCGGCGGAAGACGCGGGACAGGCGGCCGAACTCGTCGTCACGGTCGGCGGCCTCGTTCAGGGTGAAGGGGTTGAAGCGGCCGGCCTCCACCGCCTTGACCGCCTCGCTCAGCCGCTCCACCGGCGCCATCTGGTCGCGGGCGAAGCGCACGCAGGCATAGACGCCCAGCGCCAGCACGAAGACGCCGACCAGGGCACCGATCTTCAGCTGGCGGCTCAGCATCGCCCCCGGCTCCGTATAGGGAACCCGCACCACGGCGACCATCGGCACGCCCGCCACCGAACCGGCAGCGGTGGTGGGGGCGGCATAGCGGATCGGCGCCAGCGCCAGCATGCTGTTGCCGGACACGCGGATCGCCACATCGCCGCCCGGCACCACCGCCTTCGCCGCCGCCGTGTCGGCGTCGGACAGCGGGCCGCCGGCCCCGTCGCCCATCACCGCCCCGCGGGCCAGCACCCGGCCGTCGCGATCGAGCAGCCATGCCCCCTCCACCGCGCGGGTGGCGAGCAGCCCGTCGATCAGACCGTCGATGCCGGCGTTGCGCACGATGTCGGCAAGGCGCCGCACGTCTGCGCCGACCTGGACGATGCGCGGCTTGTCGACGCCGGTCACGCCGGCGAACTTCATCAGCCGGCCGTTCTCCATCGCCGGTTCGGAAACCACCGAAGCGGGGGAGCGGTTCAGCAGGCCGGCATAGGCGCCATGGCGCGGCCCGCCCTTGGCATCCTGGCCGAAGACCGGGTCGGGACCGGCGAGATTGTGCAGATAGGCCCGGCCGCGGTTGTCGGTGATCCACATCTCGTCCGGGCCGCCGGCTTCGGCGATCTGCTTCAGCCGGTCGTTGATGGCGCGCGGCGACTGCTTCGCCGCCTCCGCCATCGCCACCAGATGGGCGGTCAGCGTCGCTTCCGACAGCAGCCGTTCGGACAGCAGGGCGTCGACCTCCTGCGGGATGTCGCGGGCCTGGGCGGCCCCGCGCGCGAGCAGGCCGGCTGTCAGCCGCGCCTCCGCCTCGATCCGCTCGGTCAGGGCGGCGCGCGTCGTCAGGGCCATCGTCGTGGTGACCGCCGCGATCGCCAGCAGCACCAGACCGGTGACCAGCAGGATCAAACGCTGTTGGAACGTCATGGGTATGCGCCCGCCCCCTGTGGCTGAAGAAGCACTTGGCCTTTGCCACCGCTTCTACCGGTCCCGGGCGCGCAAGTCCAGGCGCCGGTCGGCCCAGGAATTCGGATGAGGGCTCCGTCCCGTGTTCAGGCGCAAGATTCGACCGCAGGCGCGACATTATCTCTTTCGTAACCAGATGGTCTGTAAGACGGACAGGACCCGCCGCCTTCCCGCTGGTGCACGCCCATGCCGATGAATGTCCTGGAAATCGCCGTCTATGCCATGGTCCTCACCGCCGGCCAGCCGCATCCCTTCGAATGCGTCGCGGTCAAGCCGGAGGGGGTGAACTGCACCAACGGCCTGTCGGCGAAGGCCGACGGCCCCAACCTGCTGTTCAACACCGGGATCCAGGTCATCAAGGACCGTCAGGGCCGCGTGCAGCTGAGCAACGGGCTGCAGACCCGCTTCGACAGCTCCGCCTGGGTGGAATTCCAGGATGCGGGCAAGAAGCCGGTGGTCAGCGTCCGCAAGACCGGCCCGCTGCGCTTCAAATTCTCCAACGGCTTCCAGTGCGAGGCGATGGGCAACCCGGAAGACATGGCCCGCTGCCACAAGCCCTGACGGTGTTTTCCCTTGATTCGATTTAACGGCTGATACCGCGACGGTCCATCTCGTCTTCGATGGCGCGGCGGTTCTGCCGGATCTGGCGTTGTTCCTCGCTCAGCCGTTCATACTGGTTGCGCAAATCGCGGTCGGAATAGTCGCCGTAGGCATTGCCGCGGCGGTTGCCGGACGATCCTTCGTAGCGGCGGCCATCTCGATTCACGTCGCGCTCGTCGCCCGTCCGGCCATTGCGGTCCTGCGAGTAGCTGTCGGGATTGACGGTGCGGTTCAGCTGGTCGAGCGCCCCGCCCCATCCTCCTTGGGATTGGCCATTCTGCGACTGGCCGGTCTGGGCCAGCGCCGGCGACGAGAGGGCCAGGACGGCCGCGGCCGCCAGGATGACTGTACGCATCGGACGAATCCCCTTCATGCGGTTGTCGTTCTCTTATCGACAACCGCCGGGGACGCGATCCGTTACGACTCCAACGGATCCGGCCCGAGGTCGCCACGGCCGTGCGGGGCGTCGAGGTCCAGTTCCGGCCCCTTCGGCACGATGCCGGTCGGGTTGATGGTGGCGTGGCTGCCATAGTAATGGCGCTTGATGTGGTCGAAATTCACCGTCTCCGCCACGCCCGGCACCTGATAGAGGTCGCGCAGATAGCCGGACAGGTGCGGATAGTCGGCGATCCGCCGCTTGTTGCACTTGAAATGCCCGACATAGACGGCGTCGAAGCGCACCAGCGTGGTGAACAGGCGCCAATCCGCCTCGGTCAGGCGGTTGCCGGCCAGCCAGCGCCGGGTCGCCAGCTTGGCGTCAATACCGTCCAGCGCAGCGAACAGCGCGTCGAAGGCGGCCTCGTACTTGTCCTGCGACGTGGCGAAACCGGCCTTGTAGACGCCGTTGTTGATGGCGTCGTAGACGAAGGCGTTGACGCGGTCGATCTCCTCCACCAACTCCGGCGGGCAGAAGTCGGTGCGGACGTCGGTGAAGGCGTCGAACTCGCGGTTGAGCATGCGGATGATCTCCGCCGACTCGTTGTTCACGATGCTCCCGGTCTTCTTGTCCCACAGCACCGGAACCGTCACCCGGCCGCTGTAGCCGGGATTCGCCTGCAGATAGACCTCGTACAGGCGGCGGGCGCCGGTGACCGGCTCCGGTTCGACGAAGGTCCAGCCGTCCGACAGCATCAGCGGATCGACGACGCTGACGCCGATCACCCCGTCCAGCCGCTTCAGCTTGCGGAAGATCAGGGTGCGGTGCGCCCAGGGGCAGGCCAGTGACACCATCAGGTGATAGCGCCCCGCCTCCGCCGGGTAAGGGGTGGAGCCGTCGGCCGACACCCGGTCGCGAAACTGCGCCTCCGTCCGGACGAACGCGCCGCCGGTCTTCTTGGTGTCGTACCACTGGTCGTGCCACTGTCCATCGATCAGCAGACCCACGGCTCCCTCCTCTTCTTCAGCGTCTGTGACGGTTCATCAACCGTGCAGCTTGGTCGCGATCTCAGCGACATGGCGGCCCTGATAGCGGGCGCCGTCCAATTCGACCGCGCTCGGCCGGCGGGAGCCGTCGCCGCCGGCGATCGTGCTGGCACCGTAGGGCGAGTTGCCCATCACTTCCGAAACGCCCATCTGGCCCTGGAAGGAATAGGGCAGACCGACGATCACCAGGCCCAGATGCAGCAGAACGGTGTGGGTGCTGAGGATCGTGCTCTCCTGCCCGCCATGCTGGGTGGCGGTGGAGGTGAAGGCCGCGCCGACCTTGCCGACGAGCGCGCCCTTGGCCCACAGCCCGCCGGTCTGGTCGAGGAAGTTCTTCATCTGCGAGGTCATGTTGCCGTAGCGGGTCGGCGTGCCGATGACGATGGCGTCGTATTGGGCCAGTTCGTCCACCGTGGCGACCGGGATGTTGCTCTCGTCCTTGTAATGGGCGGACTGGCGGACGGCCTCCGGCACCAGTTCGGGCACGCGCTTCACCGCCACCTCGGTCCCGGCGACGGAGCGGGCGCCCTCGGCCACCGCCTGCGCCATCTCCGACACATGGCCCCAGCTGCTGTAATAGAGGACCAGAACCTTCGCCATCACCGTCACTCCCTGTTTCGTTGCGTAATCGGGCCGCCGCAGCCGGTCATTGCCGCGGGGTGACACCAAACATAGGGCGCAACGGCCTTTCCGGTATTGCCGGATCTTGGCACCTCATTGTTTCCGGGTGTACAACAATGCCATGGATCGCCTCGACGACATGCTCGCCTTCATCAAGGTGGTGGACACCAAGAGCTTCACCGCCGCCGCCGACCGGCTCAACCTGTCGAAATCGGTGGTCTCCCGCCGCATCGGCGAATTGGAGAACCGGCTCGGCGCCCGGCTGCTGAACCGCACCACCCGCAAGCTCAGCCTGACCGAGGTGGGGCAGGCCTATTACGAGCGCTGCACCCGCATCCTCGCCGATCTGGAGGAAGCGGAGCAGGCGGTCGCCGACCTGCATGCCGCGCCGCGTGGCCGGCTGCGGCTGAACGCGCCGGTCAGCTTCGGCATCCTGCATCTGGCCCCGGCGGTGGCGGAGTTCCTGGAGCGTTATCCGGCCATCGAGATCGACATGGACCTGAACGACCGCACGGTCGATCTGGTCGACGAGGGCTATGATCTGGCGGTACGCATCGGCAAGCTGCGCGACAGTTCGCTGATCGCCCGGCGGCTGGCTCCCGCGCGGGTGGCTCTGTGCGCCAGCCCAGCCTATCTGCAGAAGCATGGCGTGCCGGAGACTCCAGACGACCTGGCCAATCACAATTGCCTGATCTACACCAACATCCCCACCCCGGACCTGTGGCCCTTCATTGTGGACGGGGAAACGTGCAACGTGCGGGTGTCAGGGCCGATCCGCAGCAACAACGGCGACCTGCTGCGCGAAGCGGCGATGGCCGGCGTCGGCTTCATCGTGTCGCCGACCTTCCTGTGCGGTCAGGCGCTGACGCGCGGCGAGCTGGTCAGCGTGATGCACCGCTACGTCCCCTCGGAAATGGCGGTCAACGCGGTCTATCCGCAGAACCGCCACCTGTCGCCGAAGGTGCGGGTGTTCGTGGATTTCCTGGTACAGCGATTCGGCCCGCGCCCCTATTGGGACTGCGCGCTGCTGGACACGCTGTCGCCGGAGGAAGGCTGATAAGGTTCAGGACGGCTGGTTGGGCCGGCGGCGGGAGCGCAGGTTCAGCGCGGTGATGAAGTTCGGCTGCTGGCCGACCACCGGGCCTTGCGGAACCGGCTTCTTCGGGGCGGTGGACAGGAAGCCGCCGACCCGGCCGCGCAGTTCGACCGCATGGTGCGCCGCCTCGTCCGCGGTTTCCGCCACCTGGCGGCGGACCGACGGCTCCAGCGTGTTGAAGGCGCGGGAGGCGAATTCGAAGGCCGGCTGCGATTTGGTTGCGATCACCTGACGCAGCGCCTTGGACACCAGCACCGTGTCGAGACCGCCCGGTCCCTCCACCCCGTCCAGCACGTCGGCGAGGATGCCGATGGCCTGGATCGTGCGGTTGTCGTCCAGCGAAAGGTCGTGAGCGTCCATACGGGTCTTCCGATCGTCTCAAGCGGTACGGGTCTCGCCCCTGCGGACACCCGGTTTGCACCAGACGAATCATAGTGTTTGCGCCGCCGTCTGGCAATGGAAGCATAAGGGTTCCGAGACCACGAGTTGGTTGGCGGATGACGAAAGCGACCTGGCAGTCGCAGTCGTGCAACCAGCAGGGGCGCTTTGCGGCGGTCGCCGCTCCATGCTTTCCGAGCCGGGTGAGTGTGAGGAGACGAAAGTCCTTTCATCGCAATTCGGCATTCAAGTGCCATCGTCCCTGTTCACTCACCCGATTGGCAGCCGGTGACCACGACGGTCTCGCCGCTTTCGGCGAATCGCCGCACCAGTTCGAAACAAATCCGGTCGCTGGGAACGAGGGTTGCCGCGATGTCCCCCCTCAACACCTTATCGCAATGGGCAAAGACCCGTCGGCCCCCTTCGGCGCCGCCCTGGAGCAGCCAATCCGCCGCCAGCTTCCACAGTTCAGAAATGTAATCCGGCTCTCCGTGTTCCGCGCCATAGATCGTGTCGAAGCAGTTGCGTGCTTTCGACAGGGAATCGCAATCCACCGGCTCGCCGCAGATCCGGCCAAGTGCCTGGACGCACATGGTGTTCACGACGATCTGCATCGCAAGCTCGCGTTCCTCGGGCTTGGCGTCGGGACGCGTCAGGAACGGCAAATGCCGCTCCGCATTCTTCAGGAACTGACGGGCTTTGGTCAGATATTCGCAGCGGCGGTCGGGAGCGAAGCTGTGCCAATCGATGACAAGGGCGGCATGTTCCGACAATGCCCGGGCTTCCAGGAAAATATTGTCGGGCGCTGCAGCCTGCCGGGCCAACTGCTCCAAACGCTTCAGCGATTCCCGGGTCCGCCGCATCTGCTCCTCGGACCCTGCATCCAGCGTGAAACGGTCTATCAAGGCGTCGAAATAGATCATCTCGCTCAGCAAGGCTTCGGACTGATTGGGCTGCTTCTTCGCCCGTCTCTGAGCCATGCGTACATGATGACGCGCCAAACCAAAGGCCCCGCCGCTTCCACTGATGACAGCCATCAGGAAAATTCCCTCAGGTGTCAGTTCCTCGCTGACCCGACTGCCGATCTTCTCCAGAATCCCGCGGCGGTTTGCGTTGGTCTCAGCCGAGCCGGTCAGAAGCTGGCGAAGGGAATACTCCTTTCCCAAAAGATTGCTGAAATCGAGACGGATCTGGATCGGCATGCGGGGCGGCCCATCGATCTTTTCGATCCGCGAGATCGTTTCCCACAGCGACATCCGCAGATGCTCGCTGTCCAACTCATCGACGCAGCGGGATGTCCATTCGAGGATCGATGTCTTCGCATCCGCCTGATCGAGAATTTTATGGAGCTTTTGCAGGATATCGGTGAATTCCTGAGAGAAATACGCGTGGTTCCTTGCGTTGATCAGATTGATGGCTTCGAGCCAATGGTCGGAACATCGATCAATGTGGCTCTTCATGCTGCCGTCGTCAGCCATCTGGCGCCGGTGTTTCTCCCGTTGCGCCCGGTCCCATTTGTGCTCAAGCCGATAAACGGCCGCATCGGAGGTCTCACGTCCGAAAATGAGATCGATGGTCACGTCCAGGGCCTTGACGAGGTTGTCAAATATCCCTCCCGCCTCCGGATCGTCGCTCATGCTGCAAAGATTCAACACAGGCGAGAATTGCAAGGGTCGACGCAACACATATCTGTCGAGCTCCTGGTGCGGATTTTTCTCGCTCCAGAACCACCGGGCATAGACGCGATGCAGATGGTCGTCGCCGGTGACCAGAATCGCCCGCCACGGCGCTGTCCCGTCCGGCGGCTGAAGACCTGCATCGTTCAGCGCCATCACTCCGACCAGAGCCTTGGCATCGCGCGAGGCGCGCTCCTCCAGCCGCTCCGTTCTTCTGATTTTGCTGCTGCTTTCAAGCCAGGACGGCAATGCCGCGCGCAGTTCATCGCGCAAAAGGGAACGCCAATCGCTCACCGAATTGGGATCCGGCTCGACGACCGTCCGCGTGCCTTCTTCCAAGCCCTCCATCGACAGAAGCTGATTGTTTTCCACCAGCCGCAGCCAGCGCATCGCTTCGCGAACCGGCCCCAGAAACAGTTGACGCAGGGCGCCCGGCAGGGCGTCCACCACCGGACGGACAGGATCCACTTTCCGTTCAAGCGCCTGCCGGTGGGCATCATCGATTTTGCCCAGCGCGAAGTCGTCCAACTCCTTCAAGACCAGATCGGGGATATTCTGGATCTTCAACTGGACCTGATGAAGCATGGACTGCACGTCCTCCAAATGCGAAGGAGCAATGCGCAGTGGTTCACCCCAGTTGGAAACGCTTTTGCCGCCGACGATGATCTCCCGATTGAGAAACAGGTACTCGGCCGTAATGGTGGCGAACAGGGTGAGAGGACCGTTCCAATTCTCCTCCGGCCATTCGCCGAGCTGATTACCGATGACGCCGGCGCCCGGCGCCTCCGCAACTTCGGTATCCTGCATGTCGGCTTGACTGAAAGGATCGATGTAACGGAGTTCCGCTCCCGGAGCCATGAAAAGCCGGACCACGTCGGCATCGACCATCGGCACGATGCGCGTTCCGTCACGACGGCGCTTCTCATCGAAACTGTTCCAGGCCGCAGCCTGCCGCAGCTTGACGACCGCTTCGCAATAGCGGCTCAGAAGCGACTGGGCATTGCCGCGCGAATGGGTGGAGGAATGATCCCTAATCATAGAGATTGCCCTTCGATTGAAACCACCCGCCCTGGAGCGGGCACGACGCCGGACGATCGGAGCGGGTCCGTCGAGGGCATGCGGCGCTGCCAGTTCGTCAGGGTATCGTTGAATTTATCGCGTATCTTCAGGGCGTCGCCCGGCGGCGCCTGCCGAGGCGCGTGGGGTTGGGGATCCAATGCGAAACTCTGCACCCATCCGCACAACCGATAGAGGAACTCGTAGGCGGCGATCCCAACGGCGCTCTCATCGAACGTCAAACGCTCCGCACCACGGACTAGGCTCAGCACCTTGCCCCTGCCCGTCACCGGATCCGACAGTTCGACCAGCCTGAAAGGCGCACCGTTCCCCCCGAAAAGCTGGATCTTCAGCCATTCACCGAGATCGCCGGCCCTGGCGAGATCGCCAAGCACACGGTCGAGCGGCCCGGCATTGGCGGCCAGCCGGCCAATCAACGGCCGCAGCGGGGCGCCGTCCGGATAGGCACGCTCCAACTCCTCGCGGACTTGCACCAGCCCTTCCAGCCATGTCAGGTGATTGGCGCGAATCATCTCCTCCAACCAGCGCGGCAGATAGCGGACGCTCCAGAAATTGGCCTGCGTCCGCAAATCGATATAGAGCTTTTTTCCGTCCGGGAACTGCAACAGTCCCGCGGCCGTCTCGAAAGCCTCCATCGGAAGCGACGTCCCCTGACAGCGTGCCATCAATGTCGGCGAACACAGCAGGCGGCGCAGGTAGGAAACATGGCTGTGGTGGGGAAGACGGCGCAGAAGCCGGAGAAGCTCGCCCAGCACCAGTGGAGCATGCACGGTCTGGCCGTCCCACGCCCCCAGAGCCAGACCGGCGGCCTCCCGCAGATGCTCGCAGCCTGCGGGAAAACCGCCGGCATAACGGACGAGCTGCGGCGCCAGACCTTCGAACGAGTTGCTGTTGACGATCAGCGGGGCGAAGGCGACATCCCGCTCCCCGATCGTACTGCTGGGATGCCAATAAATGTCGAGACCACGGCGTAGCCACGCCTCGTATCCTGCGACGCCGTAAGGCGGAGAAACGACCAAATCATCCGGTGCGTTGCCGCCACCGGCTGTCAGCGTCCTGCTCATGCGTCCCCCCAAAGCGGCCTACAATCTCGCGCAGATTTCCTTGATCAAATCGTGGGGTTCCCGGCGGCCGGCCAGAAAGGCGGCCACTGCGGCCGGAGCCGGAATGTCACGTCCGGGAATCCGTCCCAGAATGGAAACTTCGAAATGGCTGGCGAGAACGGAGCCGGGTATGTGGTCGACAATGATCTCCGGCCGTCCCTCGACGTCGGGCCGCCCGTCGCGCAGCGTGCCGAAATGCAGGGTCCGGCCGTACTGGTCGGTTCCGTCGAAGTTCGGCCAATGACGGAAATAGTCATGCCCCAAACTCTCGATGACGGTCGGCGCGGCACATCTTCCCTTCCTTCCGGAGTGGTTTAGAATTTTGCTGAGCGGCACCGCCGTTCTCAATTCTATCAGCCAGCCGCTGCTGTCCGTATAGGGAAGACCCAGATCATCCAATATGTCGGCGACATTGCATCCGGACGGCATCGGACCGAGAGGCGAGATCTTCCTGATGCGCCGCTCGGTCAATGCTTCCCAGGTTTCGTCGAGCGGCGTCAGAAACGTGACGATCCCTGAGGCGGGGTTGCCCAACCCGCCGTCCTCGGGCATGCCATCGCGCAATCCCTGCCTAAGATAACTCAAAAGCATATCGAGGTCGTACGCGGAGTCGAGTGTTCTCGGCAAAAGGCCGAGGTCGCGGCTACGATCCAGATAGTCGCTCTTGAAAAGCTGAAAGCTTGCGTCGCCGTTGAAAATACCGAGAGGCAGGACGATCGCACAGCCGGATTCACATGACGGCGGGTTGGACCTCTGGAAATACAGCTCTCTTTCCAAACGAATGATGCAATTGCGCAGCCGGCTGTAGGCCAAATTCCACGACATCGTCCTGCCGGCGGCACCGGCGCCGCCAGCCGCTTCCAACAGGAGTTTGCGCAATGCCAATGGAGAAATATGGTCGAGCTTCAGGCCGGAAACGAGGTTCGAAAGACGCGCCACGCCACCGGGCATCTTCGCGAGACTTTCCAGGATGTCTTCCATGGCCACGGGTCTCCATTGACAGGAGAATACACGCCAAGGGAATGCTGACATGATAATAATACGATTATCAAGACGGTACTCTCGATAAATCACCCTTCAAAAGAGCGGGCAGACGGCAAAGCCGGCAGTGCAGCAACCAAGCGCTCAAGGCCGGGCTGCGAAGGTCGGCGGCAGCAGCCGTTCGACACAGGCGCCGGCCTCGCCCACGGCCAGCGTCTCGACGAAGCGGGCGGCGGCGGTGCGGCCGCACAGGCTGGCACCCAGCACGTCATGGCCGATGCCGCGGAAGGACAGCAGCGTCGCCCGCGGCAGGCTCCGCCCCATCGCCTCGGCCCGTGCCGGGGCGGTGAAGGTGTCATAGGCGCCGGTCAGGATCAGCGTCGGCACATCGGACGGCACCGGCCGGTAAAAGGACGCATCGACCGGCCGCAGCCCCAGCGCCGGACAGGCGGTGTCGTAATCGGTCTCCACAGCCTCGGCCATCACATAGGGGCGCAGGTCGGCGGCTGCACGGCGGGCTGCGGCGGCGTCGATGTGCGGCCGGTTCTCGCGGCAGCCGACGGTCAGATTCAGGCCATAGGCGAGACTGTCCAGGACGGTCCAGATCGGCGGCGGCATCACCAGCGACAGGATGGCCGGGTCGTCCACCCGCCCCGCCGCACCGGCGCCGACCATGCGGTCGAGACGGTCGAGCAGGGCCGGCACCGCCACCATCCCGTCGCCGCTGCCCAGCCGCAGCGCCAGGACACCCGCCAGCATCGGCCAGTCCAGGCGCAGGTCGGTCTCCCGCCCGGTGACGGGATGGCGCAATCGCAGCTCCAGCGGTCGCCGCTCCAGCGCCGCCGCCAGCCGTTCGACCGCCTGCCCCAGCCGGGGGAAGGCGCGGGCGCAGTCGGGCTGGGCGGCGCAATCCTCGACCATGCGGCGGTGGGCCTGCCGGATGGCGGTCAGCCGGTCGAGGTCGAGCCACGTCGCGTCCGCCGTGGCGGGGGAGTTCAGCACGAGGCTGCGCACCGCCGCCCCGTCGATGCGCAGAAGCGCCTGCGCCAGCACCCCGCCATAGGAGGTCGCGACCACGTTCCAGCGCTCCACCCCCAGGGCACGGCGCAGCGCCGGCAGGTCGGCCGCGCTCTGGCCGCTGTCGAAATCCTCCAGCCGGTAGCCGGCGCGACGCAGCGGATCCAGGCAGGCGGTGGCGTCCTCCGCCGTCACGCCGCCGAACCAGTAGCGCAGCGGGTCCAGCCCAGGACAGCGCAGCGACGGCTTCGATAGCCCGGTGCCGCGCTGATCGACCAGGATGACGTCGCGACTCGCCCGCATCGGCGCCAGGATCGTGGCGGTGCCGCGCAGATCGTCGCTGCCGCCCTGCCCCGGCCCGCCGCTGAGCAGCACCACCGGATCGGCGGCCGGCGCACCGTTCAGCGCCGGCAGAATCGTCACGAACAGGTCGAGCGGCGGACTGTCCGCCCGCTGCCAGTCGGACGGAACGCGAAAGGACCGGCAGCGCGGCGCCGGCCCGGTCGGCAGCGGACCGTCCGGGCAGCGGGCTTCCGACAGCGCCGGGAGAACCGGCTGGACGGGAGCGGCGGCCGGGACCGCCGCCGGAAGAGGGACCGGGACGGGAACGGGGACGGGAGCCTGGATGGCAGGTGGCGGCTCCACCGCGACGATCTGCGGCGGCGCGGGAGAAGGACCAGTCAACCGGTCGATGCCGAGGCCGAGCAGCCCGCCGGCCAGCGCGCAGAGCGCCAGAAGGCCGCCGATGATGGCGAGGCGACGGCCGCCGCTTTTCATCGGCGGAGCTATTCGGCGACGGTGGCGAAGAAGGCGGACTGGGCGACCACGCCGCCCTTGGCCTCGGCCTTCGCCAGCGCGCCGCGCAGGCTCGCCAGATAGGGGCCGGCCGGCTCCACCTCCTCCCGGTCGGCGGGGAACAGCGGTTCGCGGGTCACCAGCGCCAGGATCATCGCCGGGCCATAGGGCGGCGCGATGGTATAGACGCGGTCGCTCGCCGATTTCGCGATGCCCAGCGTCACCGACCGGCCGGCCTCCAGCCGGTCGTCGCGACGCAGCCGCATCGGCACCATGTGGATCGCGTTGCCTTCCATGTCGATGTAATCGACGGTCAGGTAGCCCGAGGTTCCGGCCGTCACGGTGACCTCCAGCTTGTCACCCTTGCGGTAGACCATCGACGGCCGGTTGAAACCCAGCCCCAAGGCGCCGTTCCCCTGCCCCTCGGCCCGCGCCGGCAGCCCGGCGACGCCCAATGCTTCGCACAGCGGCCAGGGCCGCACGGCGACCTGCGCATCGACGTCGATGCCGGCCGGCAGGGCGGTGAGCGCCGCCTTCAGGGTTCTGGCGTCCTCCTCGGTGCCGACATAGCCGCCGATCCGCAGCCCGTTCCCGGCCTCGACCGTCCTGAGGCCGGCGCAGGAGAAGCCGCCGGCGGCCGTCTCCACCGCCTTGCGCGCCTCGGCCGGCGTCAGGCGCGGGACCGGTGGAGCGACGGGAAGAGCTGCCTGCTGGACAGGCGTGGTCGGCTGAGGCTGAACTTGTGGCTGGGGCTGCGCCGGGGGCGGGGTCGGCTGGGTCACGGTCTGGACCGCCGGCGTGACCGGCAGCGGCGGTGTGGCCGGCTCGGCTGGCTGGATGGCGGGTTTAACCGGGGTGGGCGGTGCGGCCTCCAGCTTCGCCGTGTCGACGGGAGCCGGCTTCTGCTGCTGTTCCGAAGTCGAGGCGGAGGTGCCGAGCGGTGCCGTCGTCATGCCGGTCGGGGGCGGCGGAGCGGACGTGGTGTTAGCCGGCGGCGCCGTTGTCGTTGCGGTCGTCGCGGGGGTGGCGGCCAGCTTGGCGGGTGGCTGCGATTGCCCGAACAGCAGGAACCCGGCAACGCCGGCTGCCACCAGACCGCCGACCCCGCCGGCGATCAGACCGACCGGCGCCTTCTTCGTCTCCCCCTTGGTTTGCGCCTTGGCCTCCACCTTGGCTTCCTTGGGGGCCTTCACGGCCACCGTCGGCGTCACCGCCGTCTTCGTCTCCTTTTCCGGCGTGGAGACCGGAAGGGAGGTGTGTTCGAAGGGCGTGATGTCGGCGGCGCGGCGGGTCAGGGCGCCGACCAGTTCCGCCATCGTTTTAGCCCGGTTCTGCGGGTCCGGCTCCAGCATCGAACAGAGGACGCCGCGCAACGGCTCCTCCAGCGCCGACAGGTCGGGCACCGACATGCGGCGCTCGATCATCGCCTGCGGCGTGCGGCCCATGTCGAGCGGATGCCCCAGCGCCGCCGCGGCCAGCACCAGACCGGCGCTGTAGATGTCGGACTGCGGCCCGACCTGCCCGCCGAACAGCCCGAACTGCTCGGGCGAGGCGAAGCCGTATTTGCCGGCGAAGCCGTCGCCGATGACGGTTCCCGCCCCGGCGGCGGTCTGCTTGGCGATGCCGAAATCGATGATCTTGGCGTTGGCGATGTCGCGGCCGGGCAGGATGACGTTGTCGGCCGACATGTCGCGGTGGATGATGCCGCGCTGGTGCGCCGCCGCCAGACCGGAGGCGATGCGGTCGAGCAGGACGGCGACCGACGCCGCGTCCAGCGGCCCGGCCTGCAGCACCTCATGCAGCGACGGGCCGTCGAGAAACTCCATCGACAGCAGGATCCGGCCGAATTCGTCGCGGAAGACCCCGTCGTAGGACACCACCGCCTCGTGCCGGATCTCCCGCAATGCCGCCGCCTCGCGCCGCAGCAGCTCGACCATCTTGGCGTCCTGCGCCAGTTCCGGCCGGATCACCTTCACCGCATGCCAGGTGTCCATGTCGACATGGCGGGCGCGGTGCACCTCGCCCATGCCTCCGCGGGCGATCAATCCCTCCACCAGATAGGTGTGGCTCAGCAGCGTGCCCGGCCCGATCGGTTCCGGAGCGGCACGGACGCCCGACGGCTCCACGCCCGAAGCGGTGGAGGCCGGCACCGGGGTGGACGGCACCGGAGTGACCGGCGGCGCCGTCAGCCGGGTGGCCTGGGGATCCGCCCCGCCATCGGCTCCCGTATCCGTCCCGGCGCCGGCGGCGGGCAGTATGGCGGTGGGCTCGTGGCTGTCGTCGGGGGTCTGGGCCATGGAAAGGGCGTGGTCCGGTCAGGGGGTTGATGCGGCGGCGGAGTAGGGCGGGATCAGTCGGGCTTTTCGCCGCCGGCGCCGTCGCGGCGGATGAAGCGGTCATATTCGCGGGCGATGGCATCGCCGACGACGCGGTCGAAATCCTCCTCCAGCTCGACCACCAGGTCCTTGTAAAGAACCTCGTACTGGTCCCAGTAGCGGGCCTTGCGCGCGGCCGGAACGAGGCTGTCGAGAAGCCGGGTTTCCAGCCGCTGGCTGAGCGCACCGGGATCGAACTTGGCGACCACCTGCTTCAGCGCGGTCTGCAGCGCCGCGGCATAGGCAAGGTGATGGACCTGCACGTCGCTCGCCGCCTCGCGCACCGCGTCTCCCATTGGCAGGAAGCCGCGCAGGCGCGGGTTGGACAACACCGACACCGCCTCGTCCAGGGTCTCGCAACGCTTCAGCGGATTCTCGCCCGCCGGGCGGAAGCTGGTCTGCTCCAGATGGAACTCGTCCTTGAAACGCGACCGCGCTCGCAGGCTGGCATGCAGAGCCCCCAGGCTGGCGCGCAGCGCCTCGCCCAGGCTGCGCATCATGGCGGTGGAATCCGGTAGCCCATCCGGCGGCAGCGGCGCACCGAATCCCTCGTAGAAGGCGGCGATCGCCGCACCGGCATCGGGTGCCGACGGCAGCGCGGACTGCGGCGCAGACAGTGGCGCCGGGGCCGGCGTTGGGGGAGGTGCCGGCATCGGCCTTGGCGCCGGTTCCGGCATTGCCGCGACCGGACGGGGAGCGAGGTCGGTATCATCCGGCAGCGGGTCCGGGTCCGGCGGGAGAACCGGTGCGGCGGATTTGGGCGGCAGGTCCGGCGCCGCCTGATCGGGCAGCGTCTCGTCGATGTTCCAGTCGTCCGGCAGCGGCTGGGCCGATTTCGGCGGCGGGAAAAACGACGGGTCGGGGATGGCCGGGGATGCCGGCTGCGGCGCGCCGAAGGGCTCGTCGTCCCAATCGTCGGGGATGCCGCCGCCGGACGACCGCTGCGGCTCGCCTGGGATTTGGGCTGGGAATGGAGCCGAGACCGGAGCCGGGAAGGAGACGCCGACCGACAGCGCCTGGTTCAGCGGATCGGAATGGTCATCGACGGTGCCGAAATTCCAGTCGTCCGCCCGCTTCGACGCCGTCGCCCCGCTGCTGGAGGAGGTCCAGGCATCGAACGGCTCAGCCTCCGACCGCAGCGGCTGGTCTTCGAAGGGGCGCGCCGCTGGGTCGTCGAACAGCTCGCCGAACGGGTCCTGTTCAGCGACCTGCCGTGCCGGGGCGTTCCACGCCGGCGCCGGAGCGAACGGATCGGCCTCCCCGCCTCTGCCACCCAGCGAGAAGGCACCGGTGATTTCGGTGAAGCTGGGGGCGCTCAGCGATTCCACCATCGCCTCGATGATGAAGCGGCCGAGGCGGATACGGTCGCCCGACGACAGCGGCGCGGTCGCGTTGCGGCCGATCGCCTGCTCCGATCCGTTGAGGAAAACACCGTTGGTGCTGGTGTCGGTCACCCGGAAGCCGGACCCGGCCGCTTCGAAGACGCAATGCTGGCGCGACAGCAGCAGGTCGGGATCGGGCAGGACCCAGCCGTTCTCCGCCCCCCGCCCGACGGTGAGGCTGCCGCCATGCAGCGTCTTCTCGGCATTGCCGCCCAGCGACGCCCGATGGTCCGACACGATCCTCAGCCTCAGCATTCCACCATCTCCACCGCTGGCATCTCCACCGCTGGGGTCTCCTTTGGCTCGGGCATCAGCGGACAGGGGGGGCGCCGGCCGCCCTGACGGGCGCGCCGAGCGGCACTTCGACGCGGCGCAGGTCGCCGTCCACCAGTTCGAACAGGACGAGCGCCTCGGCGCCCGCGTCCTCCATCATGAACCGGATGCCGGACCCGAACAATGCGTCGCGCTGGGCGGCATCGCTGATCGGCAGGAAGCTGCGCAGCACCGCCGGGTCGTAGAAGCGGAACAGGTAGGTCGCTCCCTTGGCGTCGTTGACGATGGTGAGCTTGCGGAAATGCCGGCGCACCATGTCGATGTCGCCGCCGGCCTGCACCAGGATGCCCCAGCCACGGCCCCAGCCCTCCCCCACCAGCCAGTCGGCGACGGCGCCGCCGCGGTCCAGCCGGACCAGATAGGGGGCCACCTCGGCCATCTCGCTCGCGGTGTCGCCCTGGTAGAGGGCGCGCATCTCCGCCTCCTCCTCCCGCGCCAGCAGGCCGGGATAGAGGCCGGGGTCGCGCGCGGCATCGACGATCATGTAGAGACCGCGCGCCTCCCCATCCTGCCCGCCCTCATTCACGCTCTGCGGCCACAAGTGATGCGCGAGCCGGGCAACCACCTCCTGCGGGGTGCGGCGGGGGGATGGGCCTGTCATCGCCTGGTTCATTTCTGGTGGGTCATGTCCGGTGGGTCACTTTTGGCAGATCTCGCAAAACGGCGTGTTGGACGCGGCGGCGCTGCGCATCACCATGGCCTGCGCCGCGACCTTCGGGCTGTGACTTTGCGCCGGGCGCGGCAGCTTCGCCTTGGGCGGCGCCTTGATCGACCCGCCCTTGTCCTTGTCGGCGGGCGACGGTTTGTCGGGCGTCGCCGGCGCCGCACTCAGCCCGTTGGCCGCACCGCCGCTGTTGATCAGCACCATGGCGCCGTTCATGGAGATGCCGGCCGCGTTCAGCGTGATGAAGCTGCCGCCGACCTTGAGGGTCAGCGAGGCGCCGGCCTCCAGGCACAGGTTGGCCCCGGCATGGACGGCATAGTTGGTGCCGACCTTGTCGTGCAGATCGACGCCGATGCTGCGCGACACGCCGCCGCCGATGGATTCCACATGGTCGCCGTCCACCGTGGCGTGGTGGTTCCTGCCCACCCACTCCCACAGGCCGCCGGCGACGTTCACATGCTGGCCCGACGCCACCGAGGTCCGGCTGTCATGGCCGATGCGCAGGTCGTAGTCGCGCTGGGCATGGAGGAAGACCTGCTCCTTCCCAGCCTTGTCCTCGAACCGGATTTCGTTGAAGCCACGCCCGCCGGGCGAACTGCGCGTCTTGATGCCCGACCGCGTCTTGTGTTCGGGCAGGGCATAGGTCGGCAGCGCATCGGCGTTGTTGACCACGCCGATCACCATCGGCCGGTCGGGGTCGCCGTCGACGAAATCGACCAGAACCTCCATGCCGACGCGCGGCACCGTCTGCATGCCCCACTGGTGCCCGGCCCAGCTCTGCGCCACCCGGATCCAGCAGCTGCTTTTCTCGTCCGACCGGCCGCGGCGGTCCCAATGGAACTGCACCATGACGCGGCCGAACTTGTCGGTGTAGATTTCCTCCCCCGCCGGCCCGACGACGAAGGCGGTCTGGATTCCGCGCACCGACGGCCGCGGCGTGCGCCGCGCCGGCCGCACCACCGACTTCGCCGGCAGGGCGTGGAAGCTGTTGCCGTAGGAGGCCTTGCGCTTGTCGCCGGGCAGGAAGCCTTCGTTGCAGGCGTCGAATTCCAGCTCGGCCACCACGACCGGCTGGTTGTTCTCGGAAGCCGTCGGATGGTCGGTCAGCGCGAAGGTCATGCCGGGGTGCAGGCTGCGGCAGGCGCCGACGCCACGAACCCCCTCCAGCCCGCGCTCCTCCGTCTCCATCCGGCGCCGCGCGAGCGTGGAGCCGGCGTCGCGCGTGGCATAGCGGCCGGGATATTCGAACAGCTCGTATTTGGTCGACACCGGCACCTTGGCGACCGACGCCTCGTCGCTGTCGAGCGGCGTGCGCGGCGCCTGGAAATCATAATCCTTGGTGGCCCAGCGCCCTGAGGCGATGGAATAGACCCGCTCCCACCGCTCGATCTGGTCGGCATATTGGCCGCTGGGGTTGAAGCGCAGCGTGGCCGGCGACAGCTTGGCGTAGCCGGCGGCGCTGTCCGACAGGATCAGCTTGTGGCGGTTGCGCTCATGCGCGAAGTAATAATAGATGCCCTCTTCTTCCAGCAGCCGGCTGACGAAGTCGAAATAGGTCTCGTTGTACTGGACGCAATATTCGCGCGGCTGGTAGCTGCCGGTCAGGCTGCGGAATTCGAAGTTGGAAAAGCCGAACTCATGGAAGATCGTCTCGACGATCTTCGGCACCGCCATCGGGCCGCCGCTGCCCAGGCTGTGGAAGATGCGGCAATCGCTGGTGTAGGACAGCAGCGACAGCCAGGGCACCACCTCGATCGTGTAATAGCGCTGGTCGCGACCCACCGGCACGCCGACGCCGAGCGAGCGGGCGATGCCATTGACGTAATGCCGCTCGCCGTCCAGCTGGCGGAAGCCGATGTTCACGCTGTTGCCGACGATGACGTCCGGCGCCAGCGGTTCGATGGGTCCGAGCGCATCGATGCGGTAGAGGAAGGGGCTGGACAGAGACTCCCGCCCCCGGACCCGCTCGACCAGCAGCACATCGGGGCCGGCCGGGGTTTCCAGCGACAGCAGGCGATCATCCTGAACGAACTGCATCACGCGCCCTCCCCGGCCCGGCCGGTCAGGAAATCGGCGAAGCGTGCCGCGGGTGGCAGGCCGGCGCCGGTGAAGCCCTGCTCCGCCACGCCCTCGCCGCCCAGCGTCCACCAGCGGGCGGCGGCGGACGACGACGGCCCGGAAGGCTGCGGCACCGACAGCGCACCGACGGAGCCGACGAAGGCTTCGACATCCAGGGTGTGGGTCAGGGCGGACAGCGCCAACTCCTCCGCCGCCTCGAACCAGGCGGCGTCGGTCTCGGCGCCGTCGGCGGGTTGGCCGGGCGCGAGCAGCGCCACCAGGGTCAGCGGGAAATGCCGCCCGGCCTTGTCGACGCTGGACATCATCACGCCGGCCGCCGCCTGCGGCCCGCACACGCCGGCCTCCAGCACGAAACGCCAGATCGGCGCGTTGAGGTAGCGGTCCATCCACCCCTCGCCCAGGGCCGCCCGGCTGGCCTGCAGCCCGTCGAGCAGCCATTCGTGCCACGGGTCGGCGAAGCTCCGCGGCAGGCCGCGCAGCAGGAAATCGCCGCGCGCCGGCAGCTTTCCAAAACAGCCGGCATGTCCCATCACAGGCTGTCCCATCAAAGACTGTCCGGGCATCGGAAGTCCTTGAGGTCGCGGATCGAGAAGGGATTGACCGCGCTGGTCATCCGCACGTCGAACCCGGCCGACTTGCCGGCGGCGCCGAAGCTCAGCGGGATGCGGTCGGGCACCGCCCCCTTGCGGCCACGGTTGGCGTCCAGCGTGCGGAACCACGCCCAACTGCCGCTGCGCTGGGTCATCTCCGGCGGTTCGGTCGGCTGACCGGTGAAGGTCACGCGCAGGTCGCCCGCCCCGCCCGGCTTCGGCCATTGCAGCCCCTGCGCCAGCGTGGCGTTGCGGGCGAAGGTCAGGCGCTGGCCGTCGATGTCGAGATCGACCTGCTCCACCCCCGGACCGAGATAGGTCGGGCGCAGTTCGAAGCGCAGCGACGGCGCGCGGCCCCCATCGGGGAAGAAGGCGTCGCGGATCGCCGCCGCATGCTGGAAGGCCGGCAGGACCGCGGCCGGAATGCCGAGGTCGGCGGCCGAGGGCTGCCAGCGCCAGGGCTCCTTCGTCGTATCGACGAAGGGCCGCAGTCTGTTCGTGAAGAAGGCGTCGATCAGCCCGCCGGGTGCGAACATCCGGGCGAAATCATCCATGCCGACATCGGCCGAGGCGCCCTTGACGAAGGGATAGCGGTTGTCGAGCGCGCGGCGGCACCAGGGCACGACCGTGCTCTGCCATTCCGCGTTGATCTGCGCGCGGGCGCCGCTCAGCGTCCGTGCCGTGCCCTGCTCCACCAGTTCCTCGGTCCAGCGGCGGACCGGCTGGGGGAAATAGCCGACGTCGGTGGCGAGCTTCTGGAACACCTCACCGCCGCCGTTGGCCGCCAGATCGAACAGCTTCTGCCCGCCGCCGGAGCCGAGCGACAGCCGCGCCAGCACGGCATGCACCCCCTCCAGCTGGCGCAGCAGCTCCTCCAGCCGGGCATTGCCGCTGTTGCGGGTGAAGTCGTTCAGCGGGCGGAAGCGGTCGTCCACCATCTGCGTGACCAGCTTCGCCACGCCGCTGTCGGCCGCCGCCGCGGCCACCGCCGCGACCGCGGGCGAGGCGCCGGCCGGCGCCTCCGGCACGCGCTGCAGCGTCGTCTCGTTTGCCACCGCCGCCAGCAGCTTCTGCAGGGGGGAGCTGCGGCCCGACAGGATGTTGACCTCCTCGGCCAGCGCCTGCGGGTTGGCCGCCGGCACCAGGGTGATGTCGTTCAGCAGCGCGTCCCAGCGGCCGGCGTAGTCGCGCAGGTAAAGCGTCAGTGCCGCCGTCTCAAGTTCCGGGCCGGCTTCCTCCCCGCGCGGGGGGCCGAGCAGCCAGCTGAGGTCGCGCACCGAGCGCGCGGCGCCCGGCAGGCCCGGCAGCATGACGGAGGTGAAGCCTTGCAGGGTATAGAAGCCGGGAATGCCGTCGCTGAACCGCGCGCCGGAGGAGCGGCGGAACACCCGGTCGCCTTCCGGCCCGGCCTGCTCCGACGGGCGCCAGTCCTGCAGCTTGCGCGCCGCTTCGCCGTCACGCACGGCGGCATAGGCGCGGGCGGCCAGCGGCGTGCGGGCCAGCACCTCGCGCGCCTGCCGGACCAGCTCGGCATCCAGATTGACCTTCGGCAGGCCGGCGGGAGCACCCAGCCCGGCGTCGATATGGCCGAGGATCGCCTTGGCCTCGTCCTCGCCCGCCGGGGGCGAGACGCGGCGGAGCCAGCCGACGGTCCAGCCCTTCACCTCGGCGCCATTGACCGGCCCGGCGCCGCCCAGCGTCAGGTAGAGGCGCAGCAGGGCCTCCACCGCCGGGGCGTCGTCGGCCATCAGCCGGTCGCGCAGGTCGCGCTGGACCCGCACCAGCAGGCGCGGCATCAGCAGCCCGTTGACCGCGCGGCGATAGAGCGCGTCGCCGGCCTCCTCCAGCTTGTCACCCTGGTAGAGGCCGAAGTCGAGCGCCAGCTTCTGCCTCAGCGCCAGCGTGTCATGGCCGGCCGGCAGGGCGCGCAGCTCGTTCAGCACCGGCAGGACGCGGCGGATGTCGTCGTCGGCGACGGTGCCGGCGGCCAGCGCCTCCGCCTTCGGGCGATAGGCGTCGACCGCCTGCTGCTCGCGGTCGATCAGCCCGGCATTGCCGAGATAGCTGGCGACCCAGGCGGCGGTCGCGGCGATGGTGACCAGCCCGAACAGGCCGTAGGCGATGCGCGGGATCCAGATGCGCCGCCGTTCCGCCGCCGGGTCGAAGCCGACCATGTTGGCCTCGCGGAACACCAGATCGTTCAGCAGGCCGCCGAGGAAATAGCTGCGCTGCTGCCCGGCGGCGACGGCGCCGCCGCGGAAGGGGGCCGCCGGCAGGCCGAAGCTTTCGGCCAGCCCGCCGATCAGCCGGTCGATCTGCGTGCCTTCCTGGGTGCCGCTGGTGAAATAGACGCCGCGCAGCCGCAGCGCCGGCTCATAGCGATTGGCCTTGAAGGCGGCGGACACGAAGTCGAGCAGCGGCTCCTTCAGGGAGGCAAGCTGGGAGGGGAAGGCGAAGATGGCGCCGCGGCGCTCCTGCGCATGTTCCTGCTGGATGCGGTCGACGGCGCGGGCGGACAGACGGCCGGCGATGCCGTCCAGTTCGCTGCCCAGCGTCGCCATGCCGGCATCGCCCAGTTCGCTTTCGGCCACCGGCAGGGTGACGCCGACGATCTGCCGGCGTTCGTCGCGGTTCAGGTCGTGGAAGAACTCGTTGAAGCCGGCGATCAGATCGGCCTTGGTCAGCAGCAGATAGACCGGTGCCTTGACCTTGAGCGTCTCATACAGTTCGCGCAGGCGGCGGCGGATGGCGGCGGCATGCTGCGCCCGCTCCTCCGGCCCGGCGGCGGCAAGGTCGGGGACGGCCATCGCCACCAGCACGCCGTTGATCGGCTGGCGCGAGCGCGCGTCCTTCAGCAGCTTCAGGAAGGCGCCCCAGCCGGTCTGGTCGACCGCCTCGTGGCTGTCCTGGGTGGTGTAGCGCCCGGCGGTGTCGAGGAAGATCGCCTCGTCGGCAAACCACCAGTCGCATTGCCGGGTGCCGCCGACGCCCTTCAGCGGCTTGCCCCCGGTCTGGTCGGCCAGCGGGAAGTTCAGGCCGCTCTTCAGCAGCGCCGTGGTCTTGCCGGCGCCCGGCGGGCCGATGATGACGTACCAGGGGGTGCTGTAGAGATAGCCGTCCCCCAGGCCCCGCTGCTTGCGGCCGGCCTTCAGCAGGGCGAGGGAGTCGGCGAAGGTCTTGCGCAGGCCGGCGACCTCGTCGGCCTGGTCCACCGCCGCCATGCGCGCCGCGTCGGCGCCGCCGGTCAGCTCCGCCGTCATCCGCTCCTCGGCCTTGGCGTCGCGGCGCTTCAGCAGGATCAGCACGATGGCGAGGATCGGGAAGGGCACGGCGGCGGCCACCGCCAGCCAGGGCATGTCCAGTCCGGCGAGCGGCGCCAGCAGCGCGATCAGCGCCGCGGCGATCACCGCGGCGATGAAGCCCAGCACTGCGCGGGAGAGCAAGATGGCGGTCAGCCGACTCATTCCGATACCCCTGTCCCTGATCTTCTTGCGGCGTCTTTGCCGGCCGCAGGCGCCGCCCCCGGCGGGGCGGCTCCGCTCATTTCTTGAGGATGATGTCGATCCGGCGATTCGCCGCCCGGCCTTCGGCCGTGTCGTTGGTCGCCACCGGTTCGGTATCGGACTTGCCCTCCGCCTTCAGGCGGGACTTGTCGGCGAACAGCGGCTCGAACTCCGCCAGCACCGATTCGGCGCGCGCCTTCGACAGGTGCCAGTTCGACGGGAAGCGCAGGCGTCCGCCGCCGGTCATCGGCACATTGTCGGTGTGGCCGGTGATCAGCACCGCGCCCGGCTCTTCCGCGACGGCGCGGCCGACGCGCAGGACCGATCCGCGCACCTTGTCGTTCAGGCTGGCGCTGCCGCTGGCGAACAGGTTGCTGCCGCGCATGCGCACGGTGATCGACAGCGCGTCCTCCGTCACCTCGACCAGTCCCTCGGCGATCTCCGGTTCCAGGAACTTGCGCACGCGCTGGACCTGGGTGGTTTGCGGCGGGGGCGGCGGGGCGATCTGCGGCGGGGGCGGCGCCTCGACCGCCAGCTTGACCGGGGCCGGCGTCTCGACCACCACGCCACCGTGCGGCGGCAGCCCGGCCATGCCGGCGAACATCCGGTCCGACGCGCCGTTCAGCAGGAAGCTAAGGGCCAGGAACAGCAGCAGCAGGAACAGCGCCGTGCCGGCGCCGGTCACCCAGACCGGCAGCGAACTGCGCGGCGGCCGGTATTCCATCGCCATCGCCGCCGCGTTCGGACAGAGAATCCGGTCGGCGTAGCCACGCTGCTTGACCAGGATGTTGTAGACGTCCTCGCGGATGCGGGCGTGTTCGGTGTCCTGGCGCCCGCCGACGCGGTAGCGGCCGCGGAAACCCAGCGACAGGCAAAGATACATCAGCTCCAGCAGATCGCCGTACTTGCCCGGATCCTGACGGGCGGAGGCGAGCCGCTCATAGAACTGCTCGCCGCCGACGACGTTCTTGTGGAACATGCTGGTGACGTTCTGGCGCGTCCAGGAACTCTGGCTGCCCCAGGGGGAATTCAGCACGATGTCGTCGATCAGCGCGCAGAGCACATAATGCGCGGTCGCCTGGGTCGCCCCGTCCATGCCGGACGCCGTCACCCATTTCTTGAAGTCACCGAGCGCGCCGATCACGCGCTGGCGCAGCGATTCGAGGTCGGGCACGCCGCCGATGTCGTTCAACCGGGCCGCCAGAAGCAGCACCGGCGAGGCGGCAGCGGCCAGCGGCGACCGCGCGGCGAAGATGCCCGCCAGCGACGGGCCGGCAACCCCGATCGCCGACGCCCGTGATGCGAAAGCCGCCTCGCCGCCCGCCGTCCCTTCGGATGCGGCCGGCCGCCGGCCGCCCGGCGTCGGCATCAGGACCGTGCGTTCCGATTCCGGTCCTGGTGTGCCGCCAAACTGATCGCCGCCTTGCATGTCCACCCCAATCCGCGCGCCGTCCCGAAAACGGTCCGGTCCGTCATTTCCAACCACTGTGAACGAACCAATCGACCTTGATCCACCCATTTTTCGCTGAAGAATCCGAGGAATAGCCCGCGAAAGGTCATATGCCCACAGAGCCTCGCCGCACGATCCGCCTCAGGGCTTTCCAGCCTCCGGCGCGGCCAGCGGGAAGGGATTCAGCTCGTTGCCGCCGGTCTTGAAGATGGCGGACTGGTGCCAGCGCTTCTCCCGCGCCAGACGCGGCACCGCACGGTTCACATACTGACCGAGCGTCAGGTTGTAGACCGCCTCGTCCCCCGGCAGCAGCGCCTTGCCCTTCAGCCCTTCCAGAACCGCGTGGGCGAAGATGCCGTTGCGGCCGTCGTAGCTGTCCAGCGCCTCCTCCTGCTCCGACGAGGCGGCCAGCAGATAGCGCTGCCCCATGTCCTGGTACAGCTTGTCGACGGTGCCGGCCGACACCGCGCCCGAATGGCAGGTGTCGAGCATCACCAGCACGTTGCGGGCGGAAATCGCGCTGACCAGCCGGTTCAGCTCCTTCTCCGACAGGCCTTCCCGGCCGATCGCCTCGGCGGTGGCGGCGCTCACGTCCTGGGTGATGAAGTGGTAGAGCTTGACCGACGGGTCCTTCGGCGACGGCACGATCACGCCATGGCCGGCAAGGTAGAGGACGACCGTATCCGCCTCCCGCGCGTTGGCGGCGAGCGCCTCCAGCCCGGCGACGACAGCCTCGCGGCTCGCCTCCTCGTCATAGAGCGTCTTCGACAGCGCCAGCGATTGCTCCCGGTCATAACCGGCGGGAATCCGGTCGCGCAGCGCGTCGGCGAAGGCGGTGGCGTCGGCGCGGGCAAAGCGCAGCTGCGACCCCTCCGGCCTATACTTGTCGATGCCGACGACGAAGGTGATCAGCCGCGGCCGGTCAGCCACCACACGCTGCCCCTTGCCGTCGTCCGCAGCGGCGTCGGCCACCGCAGCCGGCTTCGGCAGCACGAAATCGACCAGGGCCGAGCGCTCGTAGATCGCATCGGAGCCGTTGTAGGCGCGGATCTGCACCCGGTTGCTGCCGGGGTCGAGCCGGATGGTGCTGACGCGCTCCTCCGGCGCCTGGGTCTGGTCCTTGGGCGCGGTGACAGAGGATTGTCCGGCGGAAGGCTGCGCAGCAACAGGGGACTGCGCCGCAGGCTGGGGCGCCGGCTCCTTGGCGCGGGCGAAGGCGCGGGACTTGTCCTGGCCGCTGACGTTGCGGCCGTTGCGGAACAGATCGACCGTGCCGATGCCGCCGCCGGTGTCGGCCAGACGATAGCGCAGGCGGACGGAACCGATGCCTTCCGGCAAAGCCACTGTCAGGCGCGGTTCTTCCGCCGCGACGTCCAGTTCGCCCCCCTGCGAACCAGCCGGAGATCCGCTCTGCACCGACGGCTTCGGCGGTGCCGCCGGCGATGGTGCCGGCTCCTTGGCGCGGGCAAAGGCGCGGCTGACCGGCGTCATGTCCAGCGGATGGCAGGTTTCGGCATCCGCCGCCGCAGCCGGAGCGGCCGGCGTGGGCGCTGGGCTTCCCGCCGGTGCGGGCGTCTCCGTGGCGCCGGTGCCGAGCGCCAGTCCGCGGGCGGCGGCGGGCACGGTGCAATAATCCAGCAGGGTCACCTGCGGACGGCGCTGGGTCAGCAGGCGGATGTCACCGATGGCAGCGAGCCGCGCCGCGATGTCGGCCTGCCCGGTCTGCTGCAGCTTGGCGCGTACCAGTTCGGGCGCATCGAAGACGCGGTAGACCTGCTTGAACTCGATCCACTGGCTGCCCTTCTTCTTCGGGTCGTTCAGGTGGAAGCCGACCAGCGTCTCGCCGCCGCTTTCCGAATGATCGAAGAAGGCCTCCGGCGTCCACAGCACCCAGCGGCGGCCGTCGCGGTGCGGGAACAGCGCCGCCAGCTCCTCCAGCGGGCGGGCGCCACCGGACAGCGCGTACCAGCGTAGCGTACCGTCGCCCAGCGCCGCCACGGCGACGCGGCCGTCGGCCGACGCGACGACTCCCCACACGGCGGCCGGCACCTCGGCGCGGGCAAGCTCCGCGCCGGCCGAATCGAGCAGGCGCAGGCTGAATTCGCCGCCCAGCAGCACGCGGCGCTGCGGACCCAGCACGGTGACGCTGCGCGCCCACTCGCCGCTGTCCAGCTTCACCGGCTGGCCGTTGACCTTCGGCGCGCGGCTGTTGCGCCAGTCGGCGACGCCGATCCCCGGTCCCTCGGCGGACGGACGGTTCAGGCCCGGCAGCGCATCCGGCGCCGCGGTCAGGCTGCGGGCCAGAACGTCGAAGCGCATCGGCCGCTTGCCGCCCTGCTCCATGCCGAATTCCAGCACCAGACCGTCGTCGGACAGTCCGAAACGGCCGAGATGGATGTCGCGGTAATCGGCGACGTCGCCCATGCGGGCGAACTGCAGCCGACCGGCCGGGTCGATCACGCCCCACCCGGGATCGGCGGCGGCGAAGGCCACCCCGCCGCCCGGCAGGGCCAGAAGATAGGTCACGGAATCACGCGCCGCCGCGACGTCGGTGAAGGCGCCCTTCCCCGCCTCGGCCCAGCGGCGCACCACGTTGCGCGTGCCGTCCTGGGTGGCGGTGCCGGCGGCGACCAGGGCGGTGCCGTCCCAGGCGACGGCGGCGAAGCTGCCCCCGGCGATGCCGGTGGTCTTCGGCGAATAGCGCGTCTTCAGGTCGGTGCCGGACAGCACGTCGACCCGCGTCTGGTCGGCATAGCCGACCGCCAGCAGCGATCCGTCGTGGGAAAAGGCGACCGAATAGGGCAGCCCCTTGCCCGGATTGCGCTTGGCCTTCTGCTTGAAGCCGGCGTCATAGAGCCGGACATTGCCGTCGAAGGAGGCGGTGGCGAGCCGCCCGTCGGGAGCGAAGGCGAGGGCCGAGACCCGCGCCCCGTACCCCGCATCCTCCGCGACCAGGCGGAAGCTGGTGCTGTCCCACACGCGGATGCCGGCGGTGCCGCCGAAGGCCCCGGCGACGAACCGGCCGTCCGGCGAGATGGCCAGATCGTTCAGCACCTGCGGCTGGCCGGGAAGCCGGGCCTTCAGCCGCTGCGCCTTCACGTCGAACAGGTAGAGCGTAACGCCGTCGCCCCAGCTGGTTCCCGTGTTCCCCGCGGCGACCGCCAGCGAGCCGTCGGCGGACAGGGCGACGGCATAGAGCGCCCCTTCGTCCCCCGCCTCCATCGGCACGCGCAGCACGCCCAGCGGCTCGCCGCTGTCGCGGCTCCACAGGCGCAGGGTCTTGTCGTTGGAAACGCTGGCGATCAGCCGGCCCTGCGCGTCGCTGGCCAGCCGGTTGACACGCGCGGTGTGGCCGCCGGTCTCGATCCGCAGGAAGGCCCCGGTCGACGCATCGCCCGCCAGCGCCGCCCCGGCCCAGCCCGTCAGGAGCCCGGCCAACAGCAGGCCGAAAACGGCCCAGAAAAAGACGGCGGCGCGGAGGCCGCATCGAAGTCGCACGTTCTGGCGAGTAGGACAGCCGGCCATCATCCGTTCCGCTTGCACTGTGTCACCGGGAGCGATCCGGCCGCGGGTCCCGTCGAATTCAGGGGACACGCGGCCGGACCGCTCCGGTCAGACTACTCCTCAGACCGCGTCGAGGGTGGCTTCCTTCTGGGCGATCTGCTGAATGCTGCTGGTGGTGGCGTTGATGCGCTCCGACGTCTCGAAAGCGGTGTTGGTGCGCTGGACCACCTGCGAGGCCGGAGAGCCGCTGGCGGTGGTGGTCTGCTTGGCCTTCTTCTTCTTGGCCTGCGTATTGACCACGGTCTTGGTGCGGATCTTCTCGGCGGAGCCGGGTTCGATGTTGTCGGCGGCGATCAGATACTCGTCACGGCGCTTGACGATGTTCTGGTTGATGCTGCTGGCGATGGCGTAATCCTTGTCCAGCTGGGCGCGGATCAGGGCCATGCGCTGCTCCGCCTCCGGCTTGCCGATGCGCTGGGCCTTGTAATCGGCCTTGACGCGCGCGATCTCGGCGCGGCGGCAGTTCACCAGTTGGTCGAGAGCGACCTGGGTGCGGTTGAGGTTCTGGTTCTCGGTGTCGAGGTCGTTCATCACGCCCAGGATCGCCTGATCGCGGCCCTGCTGCGCCTTGGAGTTCCAATAGCCGCCGAGCGTGCCGATCGCGGCACCGGCCGCGGCGCCGATCAGCGCGCTCTTCAGGTTGCCGCCGGCGATGGCACCGGTCAGCGCGCCGACGCCGGCGCCGATGGCGGCGCCCTTCAGCATGTCCTCGGCATAATAGTTGCCGGTTGAATCGAGCGCGACACGATACTGATAGCAGGCGTCGGTGCCGTCGTTCGCGCCGATGCGGTCCTGCTGCGTCGTCACACAGCCACTGAGCGCCATGGCGACGATGGTGATGGAGACAAGGCTTGCCTTGGCGCGGTTGCTTCGCATGAGCTGATTCCCGTTTGCACTGCCGGTTGCGGCGTCTTTCGTTCCGGCCCCGAAGTCCCGGCCGGCCGTTCCACCCCCACAGTGGATGCGGCCCCCTGCCGATCGGGTCCGGCTGCAACGCTGCCACAGCAACAACCGCAAAGGAAGTGATCTTTACCACCAATTCGTGCGGCCTTTTATGCATCGGCATCCACGTGTAGCCTGTGCTGCACGGCATCGTTGGGGGACTGCAATGTTTGGAGGAAGGCGACGCCAAGGCGCAGCCACCGGCGCAATTCTGGGCGGCTTCGTCATGGTCGCGGCCGCGGCGGGACTTGCGCTCGCCGCCACGCCGGCACGGGCGGAAATCGCCGCGCTGGTCATCGGAATCGACCGCTATACAAAGGTCAACCCGCTGCAGGGCGCGGTGAACGACGCCCGCGACATCGCCGACGCGCTGAAGGGACTGGGCGTCAAAAAGCTGCGCCTGTTCATCGACGGCGAAGCGGAGCGCAGCCGGATCATCGCCGCATGGCGGCAGCTGATCGCCGAGACCGCCCCCGACTCGACGCTGGTGCTGACCTTCGCCGGCCATGGCGCGCAGCAACCGGAGCGTGTGCCCGGCAGCGAGGCCGACGGCATGGACGAGTTCCTGGTGCTGGCCGATTTCGCCCCGCGCGGCCCCGGCACCGCCCAGCGGCTGACCGACGACGAGATCGCCGTGCTGCTGAAGGAGGCCGCTCCACGCCGGGTGATCTTCATCTCCGATTCGTGCCATTCCGGCACGATGACCCGCGCCTTCGACGACCGCGCCGGCATGCTGGGCACGCGGGCGGCGAAGATCGACGGCGTTCCGGTCGACCATATCGAGGACGATGCCCTTCCCCTGCCCACCCGCGCCGCCCTGCAGGCGGAGGCGGAGGAACAGCCGAACGTCACCTTCTTCGCCGCGGTGGCCGACCACGAGCTGGCGCCGGAGGTGATGATCGACCGCAAGCCGCGAGGCGCGCTCAGCTGGGCCTTCGCCAACGCCTTGCGCGGGCAGGCCGACCGCGACGGCGACGGCATCGTCACCAAGGGGGAATTGGAGGCCCATGTCCGCGGCGCCGTGCGCATGGCGCTGGAAGGACGGCAGCATCCCCAGGTGCAGCCGCGCGGCCGTGGCGAGATCCCGCTGATCGACCCGGTCGCCGGCCGGCCGAAGCCGCCGTCCCTGCTGCCGGCCGCCGGGCCGATCCCGCTGCGCATCCTGGGCAAGCCGGCGGCGGTGAAGACGCTGGCGGCGGGCTTCACCGGAATCGAACTGGCCGGGAAGGACGATCCCGCCCTGGTGTGGGACAGCGCCACCGGCGAGGTGGTCAGCTCGGTGGGCGACGTGCTGGCCAGCATCCCCGGCGACCCGGCGGCGCAGGAGACCCGGCGGCGGGTGCAGGGGGTGGTCGACAAGTGGTCGCTGGTGGTGCGGGTGAAGGCGGCGGCGCAGGACCGTTCGCTGACCCTGGCGGTGGAGCCCGGCGACCGCGATTACCGCAAGGGGGAGACGGTCTCGCTCGCCATCGGCGGCAACAGCGGGACCTATTTCACCCTCATCAACCTCGCCGCCGACGGCACAATCAACTACCTCTACCCGCTGGCGGAGCGCAATGACCCGGCACAGATCCCGCGCGGCGGCCCCTACCGGCTGGCGCTAACGGTGGAGCCGCCCTTCGGCGCCGACCATTTCCTCGCCATCGCCTCGCCGAAGCCGATGACTGCGCTGCAGCGCGATCTTGCGGCGCTCGACGGCAAGCCGGCCGCCGCGGAGGTCGCCACCCTGCTGACCCGTCACCTGACCGGACAGCCGGTGGAGTTCGGCATCCACGGCGTCTACAGCACCGCGCGCTGAGGGGAAGTCGGACGCGGCGTCAGGCCAGCGCCGGCAGTTGTGGGGCGAGCGCCAGATGCAGCTCGTGGCGCCCATCCGGCAGCCCCGGCCTGTAGCCGAAATCCAGCGCGATGCCGGACAGCTTCAGCCCGTTCGCCTCGGCATGGGCATGCAGGCGGGCGAAACCGTCGGCGATCTCCACCGGCGGGCCATCCTGTACGGTCCGCAGATAGCGGCCGGCATCGAGATCGACGCGGACCATACCGTCCGGGATTTCGCTCGCCTTGGCCGCCATGAAGCCGACCAGCCGGCGCTGCAGCCCGTTCTCTTCCGGCAGCGACACGGCGGCGAAAGCAGCCGTTCCGGTATCGGCGGCGAACACGCGCTCCCACGCCGCGGCGACGGCGGCCGGCAGGTCGTCGCGGCTCGCCTCGACCATGCAGCCGATGACGGTCAGCTCGGGGAAGGTCACTGTCTCGATCATCAGGATCTCTTGAATTGCGATTTAAAGATTCGCATCGGCCAGCAGGCGGGCCAGCACCGGGCCTGCGGCAGCGGAACCGACCGGCCAGCCGTCCACCGCCACCAGCGGGCGCAGGCCCAGGCTGTTGGTCAGGATGGCCTCGTCGGCGCGGGCGAGGTCGTCGGGGGTGAGCGGCGCCTCCTCCGCGCCATGGCGCTCCAGGATCAGGGCGCGGCGGATGCCGGGCAGCGCGCCGTCGGTGACGGGCGGAGTCAGCAGCCGGCCGCCGATGGACAGGAACAGGGTGGCGACGCTCGACTCCGCCAGCCGGCCGGCGCCGTTCAGCAGCAGCGCCTCGTCGGCGCCGCGCTCCGCCGCTTCCTGCCGGGCCAGGATGGAATCCAGATAGTTCAGCGACTTCAGGCGCGACAGCGGCGAATGCTCGTTGCGGCGGGTGCTGCGGGCGATGATCGCGGCGACCGGCGAAGTCATGTGGGCGGCCGGCGCCGCCGTCATCAACACGGTCGGGTGGGCGTCGGCCGGCGGCAGCACGCCGCGGGCGCCGGTGCCGCGCGACAGCGTCAAGCGCAGGACGCCGTCGGTCAGGCCTACCGCCTCGATCAGCGCCGCCATGGCACCGGTCAGGTCCGCGGCGTCATAGGACAGCGGCAGGCGGAGCAAGTCCGCTCCGGCGCCCAGCCGGTCGAGATGGCGCGGCAGGTGGCGCGGCGCGCCGTCCTTGATGCGGATCGTCTCGAACAGCCCGTCGCCGAGCGTGAATCCGCGGTCGGCCGGGTCGATCCGCGCCTCCGCGGCGGGCATCAGCCGCCGGTTCAGCCAGATGGTCATTCCATTTCCTCCCCTGTCCACTCCACCACCGGATATCCTGCGGCGCGCAGCTGGGCGCGGGCCTTGACCAGCATCTCCTCATGCTCGTCCGCCGGATCGGAATCGGCGACGATGCCGCCGCCGGCCTGGGCGATCACATGATCCTGCGTCACCGACAGGGTGCGGATGACGATGTTGCTGTCCATGGCGCCGTCGAAGCCGATCCAGGCCACCGACCCGCAATAGGCGCCGCGCCGCGCCACCTCCAGCTCGTCGATGATCTGCATGGCGCGGATCTTCGGCGCCCCGGTGATCGACCCGCCGGGACAGGCGGCGCGCAGCAGGTCGACCGGCCCCAGTCCCGGCAGCAGGCGGGAGGTGACCACCGACACCAGATGATGGACGCTGGCGAAGCTCTCCAGCCCGAACAGCACCGGCACCTTGACGCTGCCGACCTCCGACACCCGCGCCAGATCATTGCGCAGCAGGTCGGTGATCATCAGGTTTTCCGCCCGGTCCTTGATGCTGGCCGACAGCTCCGCCGCCGCCGCCGCGTCGGCCACCGGATCGGCATGGCGCGGGCGGGTGCCCTTGATCGGCCGAGTTTCGATCGTCCGGTCGGCGCCCAGCCGGATGAAGCGCTCCGGCGACGCCCCGGCCAGCCGCAGCTTCGGCCCGCAGTTCAGGAAGGCGGCGAAGGGTGCCGGGCTGAGACTCCGCAGCCGCTCGTACAGCGCATAGGCGTCGGTGTCCGGCCCGGCATCGGCCAGGAAGCGCTGGGTGAAGTTGGCCTGATAGATGTCGCCGGCGCGGATATACTCCAGAACCCGCCCGACCCGGTCGAGATAGTCGGAGCGCGACAGCTCCGACCGCCAGTGCATCGGCGCAGGCCCCGCCGATTGTTCCGGAGGCGGAACGGACAGCCTCGCCGCCATGCGCCGGGCGCGGTCCTCCGCCTCCGGCCGGGCGGCGATCACCCAGGCGCGCCGGTCCTGCCGGTCGAAAGCCGCCACGACATCGTACAGGCCAAAGGCGAAGTCCGGCTGCCCGCCCGGATTGCCATGGCGGGAGCGCAGCCCCTCCAAAGCTGTTCCGGCTTCGTAACCGACGAAGCCCACAGCGCCTCCGGTGAAGGGAACCGGGCCGTCGGAAGGACGCGGATGAGCGGCCAGCGCCCGTTCCAGCGCGTCGAAGGGGCTTCCGCCGACCGGGCGGCCATCAATCAGGGTCTGACCGCCGATGGCTTCCACCGTTTGGAACGGTTCAGCAACGATGTAGGAATGCCGCCCATTCCGCGGATGAGGTGCGGCGCTGTCAAGCAGCATCGCCCAGGGCTCGACGCTCCAGGGACGGAACAGGGCGGCGGGATCGTCGCAGGAGATCGGAATCGTCAGCATGGCGGGGCAGTCGGCCGTCGGCTTACATCAAGATGGTGGCGCCGCCATCGACGACCAAGACGTGACCGTTGACATAGGACGCCGCCGCCGAGGCCAGGAACACCGCCGCCCCGGCGATCTCCTCCGGCCGGCCCCAGCGCCGCATCGGCGTGCGGTTGGCGAAATAGGCCCCGCGTTCGGGATCGGAGACGATGGCCGCATTCGTTTCGGTTGCGAAAAAGCCGGGAGCGATGGCGTTGCTGGTCAGCCCATGCGGCCCATATTCGGCGGCGAGCGCCCGCACCATGCCGTTCAGCCCCGATTTCGCCGCGGCATAGACGCTGTCGTTGGCCCGCGAAATCTGCCCGGCGACGGAGGTGACGGCGATCAGCCGTCCGCGCCTGCACGGCAGCATCAGCCGCGCCGCCTCCCGCGCCAGGATCAGGCTGGAGGCCAGATCGACATCGAGAAGGGTGACGATTTCGTCATCAGTCAGGTCGGCCAGCGGCTTGCGGTTGCGTTGCCCGACATTCTGGACCAGCACGTCGAGCCGCCCATGCTCCCGGTCGATGCGTGCGAAGGCATCGCGCACCGCCGCCCGGTCCGCCACGTCGAAGGCCAGCGCCGAAGCCGACCCGCCGGTTTCCGCGATCTCCGCCACGCGGGCCTCCAGCGTCGCGGCGTCGCGGCCGTTCAGCAGCACATGCGCCCCCGACTCGGCGAGCGCCCGCGCGATCTCCAGCCCCAGCCCACGGCCCGATCCGGTGACGAGCGCCACCTGCCCGGCGAGCGAGAAGGTCGACAGGTAGGAAGGAGTCGTCGCGGCCATGTCTGTCCCCGGCTGTTGCTGCGGCGTTGCGCCCAATCGGCACCGCCGAGATGTAGCAGACCGGTCAGCTCATTGGCACCCTCGATGCGGCAGGCGCTTGCCGACTGATTGTTGCTTGGCTACCACCTTCTTGCATATCCGCTTCCGCCCGCCGTCCCACCGCGAGAGTCCCGGCCATGCCGCTTCCTCCTCCTGACAAGCTTCGCGAACTCGCGACGATGTTCGCGACCAACGCACCGGCCGCCGACAGTTTCGAGCCGTTCAGCGAAACACGGACCAAGCTGGCGAAATATTCAAAGATGGCGCTGATCGGCGCTGCACAGAGCGGTCTCCAGACTGGCGTCACCGTACTCAGCGGGGTGGCGACCACGAGTGTCAATGTCGGGATCGGCTCGATCGCCCTGTTCCCGCTGGGGGCGGCCCTGGGACCATGGCTGGTGGCGCTGGCCATCGGCATCACCGCGAACGGCATCTTCGCCCTGCACGACCTCCGCACCGCCGCCACGCGCAGCAACGGCTATCCATGCAGTTGCGGCAAGTGCAAGGCCAACCTGACCTACGTGATCGACCGCAAGGAGAACAACACGGCGATCAAGGCGGTCAGCGTCTTCACCGCCGGGCTTCCCTTCATCGCCGACCGCATCTGGTCGATCCGCAAGTCCTTCCGGAAGGACAGCCCGAAGGAGAATGTCTGCACCAGTATGATCGAGGGAGCGCGCGGCGGCTGCCTGTGCGCGATCGCCTCGATCATGATGCTGTGCGGCGAGTGGAAGCAGAACGAAAAGGCGGATGCCGCGCTGGTGGTCGACGCCGTCGCCATCATCTGGTCGAGCGACGGCGCCAAGAAGCTGAAGTCGAAATGGTAACCGTCCGCCGCCGCTAACCTCCGCCCGGACGGAAGAAGGGCTTCGGATGACCGGCATCCGAAGCCCTTTGGTCTGACTCACCGGCCGGTCAGTGGACCGACGCCTCCCGCGCCGCGGCGGCGCTCGCCACCGGCGGCAGGGCGAAGCCGAGCGGCGGACGCTCCGGCGCCTTGAAGCCGTGCGCCCGGTCCTCCTCCACCACCACGCCGTCCAGCGCCAGCCGGCCGTCGACCACCGACAGGGCCATGGTGGTCTTGCCCTCCACCTCCTCGTCGAGCAGGCGTTCGGCGATCGGATCCTCGACAAGGCCCTGGATGGCGCGCTTCAGCGGACGGGCGCCGAAGGCCGGATCCCAGCCCAGATCGCCCAGCCGCCGCTTGGCCGCCGCATCCGCCGCCAGGGTGACGCCGCGCTCGGCCAGCCGCTCGTTGACGCGGGCGAGCTGGATATCGACGATCCGCGACATCTGGTCCCGGCCCAGCCGGCGGAAGATCAGGACATCGTCCAGCCGGTTCAGGAACTCCGGCCGGAAGGCCTTGCGGACCGCGTCCATCACCTCCACCGTCACGCCGGCCATATCCTCGTCGTCACCCAGGGCGCTCAGCGCCTCGGCCCCCAGGTTGGAGGTCATGATGAGGATGGCGTGGCGGAAGTCGGCGGTCCGGCCCTGCCCGTCGGTCAGCCGCCCGTCGTCGAGCGCCTGCAGCAGGACGTTCAGCACGTCGGGATGCGCCTTCTCCACCTCGTCCAGCAGCACGACCTGATAGGGCCGGCGCCGGATGCGTTCCGCCAGCGAGCCGCCGTCGTCATAGCCGACATAGCCCGGCGGCGAGCCGATCATGCGGCTGACCGCGTGCTTCTCCATGTACTCCGACATGTCGAGCCGGGTGATCGCCGTCTCGTCGTCGAACAGGAAGGCGGCCAGCGCCTTGGCCAGCTCGGTCTTGCCGACGCCGGTCGGGCCCAGGAACAGGAAGGAGCCGGTCGGGCGGCTGGGGTCCTTCAGCCCGGCACGGGCACGCCGCACCGCCTTGGACACCGCGCGCACCGCCTCCTTCTGGCCGACGACGCGCTCCGCCAGCTTGTCCTCCATGCCCTTCAGCCGCTGGCGCTCGCCCTCCAGCATCCGTTCGACCGGAATGCCGGTCCAGCGGGTGACGACGGCGCCGATGTCCTTGGCCGTCACCTCGTCACGCTCGGCGCTGGCGCGCGATTCGGCCTCGGCCAGACGCTTCTCCAGGTCGGGCACCACGCCATAGGCCAACTCGCCGGCCTTGGCCCAGTCGCCGTCGCGCTGGGCGCGCTCCAGCTTGGTGCGGGCCTGGTCAAGCTCCTCCTTCAGACGGCGGCCTTCGGTGCGGCGGGACTGCGAGGCACGCCACTCCTCCTCCATCGAGGATTGGCGGGCTTCCGCCTCGACCAGCTCGCCTTCCAGGACCTGCAGCCGTTCCTGCGAGGCGGCGTCCGGCTCTGCCTTCAGCGCCTCGCGCTCGATCTTCAGCTGGGCGACACGGCGGTCGACGGCGTCGAGCGCCTCCGGCTTGCTGTCGATCGCCATGCGCAGGCGGCTCGCCGCCTCATCGACGAGGTCGATGGCCTTGTCGGGCAGCCGGCGGTCGCCGATGTAGCGCGCCGACAGGCTCACCGCCGCGACCACCGCCGCGTCGGCGATGCGCACGCCGTGATGGACCTCGTACTTGCCCTTGATGCCGCGCAGGATCGACACGGCGTCGTCCACCGACGGCTCGTCCACCGTCACCGGCTGGAAGCGGCGGGCCAGCGCCGCGTCCTTCTCGATGTACTTGCGGTACTCGTCCGGCGTCGTGGCGCCGACGCAGCGCAGCTCACCACGCGCCAGCGCGGGCTTCAGCATGTTGGCGGCGTCCATCGCGCCGTCGGTGCGGCCGGCACCGATCAGGGTGTGCAGCTCGTCGATGAACAGGATGATGCGGCCGTTGGCCTCCTGCACCTCGGCCAGGACCGACTTCAGCCGCTCCTCGAACTCGCCGCGGAACTTGGCGCCGGCCAGCAGCGCGGTGAGGTCGAGCGCCAGGACGCGCCGGTCCTTCAGCCCTTCCGGCACGTCGCCGGAGGCCAGACGCTGGGCCAGCCCCTCCACCACCGCGGTCTTGCCGACGCCGGGCTCGCCGATCAGGACGGGATTGTTCTTGGTGCGGCGCGCCAGCACCTGAATGGTGCGGCGGATCTCGTCGTCGCGGCCGATCACCGGGTCGAGCCGGCCCTGCCGCGCCTCTTCCGTCAGGTCGCGGGTATAGCGGGCCAGCGCCTCGCCGGAGGTCGTTTCGGTCTCGGCGTCGGCGGGATGGTCCTTGCGCTGGGCATCGGCGGCGGCGGCCAGCGCGTCGGCATCGACACCGGCGCGGCGGAACAGCGCGCGCAGCGGACCGCTCTGGCGGGCGAGGCTCTCCAGCAGCCGTTCGGCGGTGACGAAGCGGTCGCCGCCGTTTCGGGCCGAAGTGACGGCGCCCTGCAGCACGGCGGCCAGCGCCGGCGACATGTAGAGCGGCTGCGGGCCTTCGCTGGCGCCCGGCTGGACCGGAGCGCGGGACAACTGTTCCTCGGTCGCGGACTTCAGCAGATCGGGATCGCCGCCGGTGTCGCGCACCAGACGCGCGGCGACGCCGCTGGTGTCGTCGATCAGGGCCTTCAGCAGATGTTCGGGGAGAAGCTGTTGATGCCGCTCGGCAAGGGCGGCGATCTGCGCGGCCTGAATGACGCCACGCGCACGATCGGTGAATTGACCGAAGTCCATCCGGCACTCCGTTTCCATGGTCTCCCGCCCAGCCATCCGGCGCGGGACGGCGCCTCCGCGGTCCGCAATATGCGCGACCGCCCGGTGCCTGATGGGTAAATGGTTAACGGAATTGCGGTGATCAAGAGGGGGGCCCGACCAGGGCATACCAGTCGCCCCGACGGGCAGACGCCATATTGACACGCGATCCCTGCCCCCCCTTTCATAGTGTCGCGATATGGATATCAGGGGTTCCGGCAGGATGGATGTGCGGCAGCTTCGCTATTTCCTGGGCATCGTCGAGCATGGCTCGATCTCCCGCGCGGCGGAGACGTTGCGGGTGGCGCAGCCGGCGCTCAGCCTACATCTAAAGCGGATGGAGGAGGATTTCGGCTGTCAGCTGGTCCTGCGCACGGCGCGCGGCGTGGTGCCGACGGAAAGCGGGCGGCGGCTGGCGCAGCGGGCGGCGGCGCTGATTGGCCAGATGGACGGGCTGCGCGACGAGGTGCGCGCGGTGGAAGCCGTGCCGGCCGGGCCGGCGACCGTCGGCATTCCGACCTCGCTGGGTCCGGTGCTGACGGTGCCGCTGGCGCTGGCGGTGCGCCGCACCCATCCACAGATCCGGCTGCGGGTGGTGGAGGGGCTTTCCGGCCATATGCTGGAATGGGTGCTTTCGGGGCAGCTCGACCTTGCGCTGGTGTTCGGCACCAAGGAGATGGGCGGGCTGGAGACGGAACTGGTGGCGCGGGAACGGCTGCATCTGGTCGGGCCGGCCGACGACCCGCTGCTGCGTGGCCGCAGCGCCATTCCCTTTGCCGAGGCGCTGTCCCTGCCGCTGATCCTGCCCGGCCGCCCGCATGGCGTGCGCGAGGAGGTGGAGCATGCCGCCCTGCTGGCGCGGGCCGGCGTCACCGTCGCGCTGGAAATCGACGCGCTGGAGCAGATCAAGGCGCTGGTGGCGGAGGGCTGCGGCTACACCGTCCTGTCGGACCGGGTGGCGCGGCATGGCGCGGCGGCGGAGCGGCTGACCGGCCTGCCCATCGTCGATCCGCAGATCGACCGGACCATCCTGCTGGCCCATGCCGCCGGCCGGCCGATGTCGGCCGCCGCTCGCGCCACGCACGGCATCCTCGGCGGGATCCTGGCCGGCCTGACGCAGGATGGCGGCTGGCGGTGAGCAGAGCCGGCCCTGATCCCGTCTGGCCGGTCAGGAGCCGAGATTGACGATCTCCACCCGCCGGTTGACGTCACTGGCCGGATTGGCCGGGTCGAGAAGCTGCTGCGAACCGCGGCCGATGGCCACCAGCCGGCCCGACGACACGCCGAAGGTCCGGGTCAGGTAATCGCGAACCGAGGCGGCACGCCGCTTCGACAGGGCGAGGTTGTAGTCGGGCTTGCCGACGCCGTCGGTGTGGCCGGTCAGCTGGAAGCGGTAGGCGGCGAGATCCGGCGAGGTCAGGGCGCGGCCCAGCTCGTTCAGGATGCCGGTCGCCTTCGGCGTCAGCTCCGCCGAATTGAAGGCGAACTCCACCTGGAAGCTGATGCGCGGCGCCGCCTTCGGCTGGGGGGCGGGGGTGCCGTGGCTCGGTGCCGGAGCGGGAGCCGGCGCCGCTGTGGTGTCGCCGGTTCCCAGCGCCAGGCCGCGGGTCCGCGGCTTCTCGTCGCCCTGCGACCGGTCCGGCTTCAGCGCGCGGATGAAATCCTCCGACGTGGTCGGTGCGGCAGCCGGATCGGTGGCCAGCGCCGAACCGCTCACCGACAGCAGCAGCCCCAGGCCGGCCAGCACCGGCCGCAACATTCCGACCGCATCCATTCCCGAATCCCCGCTTCCATATCAGGACCAAGCTTCGACCATCCTAACCAAATGCGTGTCCCGTCGCCAGCACCGGGCCGCGGGGTTGTGGCCGGCGCTGATTCAGCCCGGCGGCGGGCACATCGCTGCGGACCATTTTTGCCGCAGGACCGGACGGTTCCCGGTCTTGCTACCGCCACAGTGCGGCGATACCGTGCAGCCCACGCCGCAGCCGTTCCGTGGAAACATGCACGACATCGTCATTCAAGTCCTGGGCGTTGCCGGGCTTCTCGCCCTCGTCAGTTTCCTGCCGCCGCTGGCCGCCCGCTTCCAGATGCCCTACACGGTGCTGCTGGCCGGCATCGGCGTGGCGCTGGGCGCGGTGATCCAGACCTTCGCCGGCATGCCCGGCAAGGGACCGTTCCACGACTTCCTCGCCTCGCTGGCGGATCTGGACGTCTCGTCCGACATTCTGCTGCACATCTTCCTGCCAATCCTGCTGTTCGAAACCGCGCTGGCGGTCGACGTGCGCCGGCTGTTCGACGATCTCGGGCCGATCCTGCTGATGGCGGTGGTGGCGGTGTTCGTCTGCACCTTCGCCGTCGGCTATGCGGTCAGCCTGTTCACTTCGCTGGGGCTGGTCGCCTGCCTGCTGCTGGGCTCCATCGTCGCCTCCACCGATCCGGCGGCGGTGATCGGCATCTTCCGCGACCTGGGCGCGCCGCGCCGGCTGACGACGCTGGTGGAAGGCGAAAGCCTGCTGAACGACGCCGCGGCCATCGCGCTGTTCACGCTGCTGCTCGACATGCTGACGCGCAAGGCCACCGGCGGGGCCGGGGCGGCGGCGCTGGATTTCCTGCGCGATTTCTCCGGCGGCGTCGTCACCGGCTACATCTGCGGCCGCATCGTCTGCATGCTGGTGGAGCCGATGCGCAACCAGCCGATGGCGGAGATCACGCTGACGGTGGCGCTGGCCTATCTGTCCTATGTGCTGGCCGAACATTATGTCGGCGCCTCGGGCGTGGTGGCGGTGGTAGCGGCGGCGCTGGTCATCGGTTCGGTCGGGCGCACCCGCATCTCCCCCGCCACCTGGGGCGCCATGGAGCATGTCTGGCAGCAGCTAGGCTTCTGGGCCAACTCCATGATCTTCCTGCTGACCGCCATCCTGGTGCCGCGCCTGATGGCCGATGCCGGCTGGGCGGAGGTCGGGCTGGTGCTGGTCGTGGTGCTGGCGGCCTTCGCCGCCCGCGCGGTGGTGCTGTTCGGGCTGCTGCCGATCCTGTCCTGGGCCGGTCTGGCGCAGAAGGTCAGCCATTCCTACAAGTCGGTGATGCTGTGGGGCGGCCTGCGCGGGGCGGTGTCGCTGACGCTGGCCCTGGCGGTGACCGAGAATTTCCGCGTGCACGACCGGGTGCAGAGCTTCATCGCGGTGATGGTCACCGGCTTCGTCTTCGTCACGCTGTTCATCAACGGCACGACTCTGCGCTGGCTGATCCACCTGCTGAAGCTGGACGAGCTGACGCCGGTGGAGCACGCCATGCGCAACCGCGCGCTGGCGCTGTCCACCGACAGCATCCGCGACCGCGTCGCCGCCGTGGCCGAGACCTACGAGGTCGACGGCGTCGTCAAGGACGTGATGGTCGCCCGCTATGAGGAGCGGCGGAAGAAGATCGACCAGGAGCGCCAGGAGGAGGCCCAGCTGACCGGCGAGGACCGCGTCACCATCGGCCTCGTCATCCTGGTGAACCGCGAGGAGGAGCTCTATTACGCCCACTTCTCCGAAGGGGTGGTGTCGCGCGCGGTGATGGAGATGCTGGCCGGGCGCAGCGGCCGTCTGCTCGACGCGGTCAAGAGCCAGGGCCGCAACGGTTACCGTGCCTTCGAGGAACCCTTCATCGCCTTCTCCCCCTGGATGCGGACGGCCAGCTGGCTGCAGCGGCGCTTCGGCATCCACCGGCCGCTGGCCCGGCGCCTGTCGATGCGGTTCGAAGTGCTGGTGGCCGTGCGCACCGTGCTGCGCGAACTGCTGGCCTTCACCCGCGACCGGCTGGCCCGCGTGCTGGGCCAGGAGGTGGCGTTCGAGTTGGAGGGCATGCTGGTCGGCCGGCTCGGCATCGTCGAACAGGCGCTGTCGGCGCTGAAGCTGCAATATCCCGACTATGCGGTGGTGCTGCAGAGCCGCTACGTCGGCCGCGCCGCGCTGCGGCTGGAGCATGCCGAATACCGCGCCATGCACGCCGAATCGATCATCAGCCAGGAGGTTCTGACCGACCTGGAACGCGATCTGGAACAGCGCCGCCGCGTGCTGGAACGCTTGCCGAAGCTGGATGTGCGGTTCGACGTGGCGGAGCTGGTGCGCCGGGTGCCGCTGTTCGCCGGCCTGCCGTCGGAGCGGGTGGCGACCATCGCCACGCTGCTGCGCGCCCAGCTGGCTCTGCCGGGCGAGACCATCGTGCGCAAGGGCGACCGCGGCGACGCCATGTTCTTCATCGCGTCGGGCGCCGTGGAGGTGCTGGTGCCGATGCTGGCGGAGCCGGTGAAGCTGGGCACCGGCGACTTCTTCGGCGAGATGGCCCTGCTGTCCCGCCAGCGGCGCAATGCAGACGTGCGGGCGCTGGGCTATTGCCAATTGCTGGTGTTGGATGAGAAGGATTTCCGCCGGCTGGTGCAGAAGGACGCGGATTTGCAGTCCCACATCCAGGCGGTCGCCGAGGCGCGCCGCCAGCCGACCCAGTCGTCTCCGGCCGTTCCGGCGGTGAGCTGACAGGATCGGGGAAGGGATTCAAAGATGAGCGGGACCGCGACGGGCGGCCAACCCTGGCTGCGCCTGATGCCGGGCCTTTTTGTGCTGCTGTGGAGCACCGGCTTCATCGGCGCGAAATACGGCCTGCCTTATGTGGAGCCGCTGACCTTCCTGCTGATCCGGCTGGGGCTGGTCGCCGTGGTGCTGGCGCTGGTGGCGCTGGTCAGCCGGGCGCCCTGGCCTAAGGACTGGGCGACCGCCGGGCGGATCGCGCTGGCCGGGCTGCTGGTGCACGGCGTCTATCTCAGCGGCATCTTCATCGCCATCGCGCAAGGCCTGCCGGCGGGGGTGACCGCCCTGGTGGTCGGCATCCAGCCGCTGCTGACCGCCGCCCTGTCCGGCCCGCTGCTGGGCGAACGGGTGACCGGCCGGCAATGGGTCGGGCTGCTGCTGGGGCTTGCCGGCGTCGGGCTGGTGGTGCGGGAGAAGCTCTCCATCGACGCGGCTCATCTGGTCCCGTTCGCCTATGCCCTGGTGGCGCTGATCGGCATCACGCTGGGCACGCTGTACCAGAAGCGCCACGGCGGCGGCATGGATCTGCGCAGCGGCACCGCCATCCAGTACGGCGCCACCGCGCTGGCCCTGGCGGTCGCCGCCCCGCTGACCGAGACGATGCAGGTGCACTGGACGGGGGAGTTCATCTTCGCCCTGATGTGGCTCTGCTTCGTGCTGTCGGTCGGCGCCATCTTCCTGCTGTTCGCCCTGATCCGCCGTGGTGCGGCGGCCAAGGTCGCCAGCCTGTTCTACCTGACCCCGCCGGTCACCACGCTGATCGCCTGGGTGCTGTTCGGCGAGAAGCTGGGCCTCATTGCCCTGATGGGCATGGCGGTGGCGGTCTGCGGCGTGGCGCTGGTCAACCGGAAGTGAGGATGACGGCGCGAAAGATGACTGGGCGAAAGATGGCGGGGCGTCAGCCCCACTTCATCTCGCCGGTCGCCACCTTGGCACCGATGTCGAGCGCGATGCCCATCCCGGCGTCGGGATAGCGCCGCGTCATGGCGGCGATCAGGTCGGCGCTCGACTTCGCTTTGGCAAGCTCCTCCTCGAAGGCCAGAAGATAGCCCTTGGTGTAGGCGATGGCGGCCGCATCGGGTGCGGCACCCGGCGCGGCATGGCCGGCGACCACCACCGCCGGATTGCGGGCGGCCATGGCATCCAGCGCCTTCACCCAGGCGGCCCGCGCCTCCGCCGTCGGGGTGTCGGCGGTCCAGACATGCAGGCCTGAGAACACCAGCACCCCGCCGAAGACGGCGCGCAGCGACTGCACCCACAGGTAACGGCGGTTCGCCATCCCCTGTGCATCGACAGTCTCGATGGTCTGGCCCTCCAGCTTCAGGGCGGCGCCGTCGAAGGGTTGCGGCATCACCACGTCCGCCAAGGTCTGCGGACCATTCTCCTTCAGCTTCGGCCCCCAGACCGCCAGCTTCTTTTCGACATTGCCCTTGATCGCCTCGACAGTGGCGGGTGCGGCGATGACGCGGGCATCGGGGAAGGCCGCCTTCACCGGACCAAGGCCGAAATAATAGTCCGGGTCGCTCTGGCTGACATAGATGGTGGTCAGCGTCTTGCCGGTGGCCCGGATGGCTTCGGCCAGCGCCTTGCCGTCGGACAGGGTGAAGCCGCCGTCGATCAGGATCGCCTCGCGGCTGCCGGACAGCAGGACCGGAGCGCGGAAAAAGCCATTCTCCCCGGCGGGAAAGGACTGCCAGCTCAGAGGCGTCGCCGTGGCAGCAAGCCCGCCGGCCGGGGCCAGAAGAGTCGCGGCGCCCACCAGCGTGGAGGCGTGCAAAGCGGTGGCAAGGATGTCCCTGCGCGTCATCATCGTCGATGTCCTTTGTGGGTTCGCAGTCAGCCGGCGCGCAGGATGGCGGCCAGCCTGCCGGGTTTGGAGAAGAGGATTTCGGAGTCGAGCTTTCGCCGGTGCGATCCGTCGTCGAACAGCAGGGTGGGTACGCCATTGGCACGGTAGGCGGCCATCAGTTGCCTGCCGCGCTCGACCCGTGCGGCATCGGCGACCGTCAGCTCCTCCGCCCCCTCCGTGACCAGCGCCGCCGCCGTGTCGAGACCCAGCCCGGCCAGGATACCGGCCAGCGTCGCCGCCGCCGTGATGTCGCGGCCGTCGGCATAGCGTGCGGACTGGATGGCGGCCAGTGCCGCAAATTCCCGGTCGGGAGCGGTCAGCGCCACCGCCGTCAGGGCCAGCGTCGCCGGACCGCTGTCGAGCCGCTGCCGCCGGTCGCCCAGAACATCGGTGCGATAGCGCTCGCTGAAGATTTGTCCGGTCAGGGCGTGGATGCGCTGATCGTTCGCCCAGGCATAGGCGGCGAAGCCCTCGTCCAGCGGCCGGGCGCCGGCCCCGGAAAACAGGCCGGTCGGCACCATTTCCAGCACGAGATCCTCGACATCCGACAGCGACGCGATCGCCGGCGAGGCGCCATAGCACCAGCCGCAGAGCGGGTCGAACAGATAGGTGACGGTCCTGGTCGGGCTCATGATCGCATCCGTGACGGGCGGTGACGTGATGGGACGACCTTAACCGGCGTCGATTGTGCTGTGTAGCCGGCACAGAACCGACATATCGTATGCCATTGGCAAACAATCGGCGGGCAGCCCGCACCATGAGCGATCCGAGGCATCTGAACCGCATCGCCTATTTCGCGGCGGTGGTGGAAACCGGCTCCTTCACCGCGGCGGCGGCGCGGCTGGGGATCACCAAGGCGGTGGTCAGCCAGCAGGTCGCCAAGCTGGAGGAGGAGGTCGGCGCCAGCCTGCTGGTCCGCACCACCCGCAAGGTCCGGCCGACCGAAGCCGGCATGGCCTTCCACCGCCGTTGCGTCGTGATTCTGCGGGAGGCGGAGGACGCCTTCGCCGAACTGGCGGAGAGTGCCGCGGCGCCGTCCGGCCTGCTGCGGCTGACCGCACCCTTCGATTATGGGGTGGCGGTCGTCGTTCCCGCCATCGCCGCCTTCACCGCCGCCCACCCCGCCTGCAAGGCCGACATGGTCCTGTCAGACCAGTCGCTCGACCTCGTCGGCGGGACCTTCGACCTCGCCATCCGCGTTGGCTGGCTGGCCGACACCAGCCTTCAGGCCCGCCAGTTCGGCAGCTTCCGGCAGCTTCTGGTCGGCACCCCGGCTCTGGCCGGCCGGATCGGTGAAGGGGCCAAGGGCGAGGGCTGGCCGGAGGACATCGCCGCCCTGCCCTTCGTCGCCAACACCGCCCTGCGCAACCCGCTGACCTGGCAATTCACCGCCGCGACAGGCGAACCGCGCATGGTGACGACACGGGCGGCCATCGCGCTCGACGCCACCTTCGCCGTGCGGGAGGCGGTGCGCGAGGGGGCGGGGCTGTCCGTTCTGCCGGATTACTGTGTGGCGGAGGATCTGGCATCGGGCCGCCTCGTCCCCATCCTGCCGGGCTGGAGCCTGCCGTCGGGCGGCATCCATGCCGTTTTCCCTGCCGCCCGCTTCCGCCCGACCAAGGTCCGCGCCTTCGTCGATCTCCTGACCGAGCGTGAACGGCAACGGGCGGCGGTTCGAGAGCCTGCATGAGATCGAAATCCGCAGCGGACGGCGCTGCGGCGAAATTTCGCTGGATCGTTCGCCCGGTCAGCAATTTAATACGTCTGACAAATCGATAAATCCCCCCGGGAGGGACGCGATGGCGGACGTGTTGGACTTCGGCAGCTTCGACTACATCATCGCGGGCGGCGGCACGGCTGGCTGCGTGCTGGCCAACCGGCTGTCGGCCGATCCGGACGTCTCGGTGCTGCTGCTGGAGGCCGGCGGCAAGGACAGCTGGGTCTGGCTGCACATCCCCGCCGGTTATCTGTTCTGCATCGGCAACCCGCGCACCGACTGGTGCTTCAAGACGGAGGCCGAGCCGGGGCTGAACGGCCGCAGCATCCATTACGCCCGCGGCAAGGTGCTGGGCGGCTGTTCGTCGATCAACGGCATGATCGCCATGCGCGGGCAGGCGCGCGACTACGACGAATGGGCGGCCATCACCGGTGATTCGCGCTGGAGCTGGAAGGAGGTGCTGCCGGTCTTCAAGGGCAGCGAGGATTACTGGCGCGGCGCCGACGAGATGCACGGTGCCGGCGGCGAATGGCGGGTGGAGCGGCAGCGGCTGCGCTGGGATCTGCTGGACCGCTTCGCCGAGGCGGCTCAGCAGGCCGGCATCCCGCGCAACGACGACTTCAACCGCGGCGACAATCTCGGCGTCGGCAGCTTCGAGGTGAACCAGAAGGGCGGCATCCGCTGGAGCGCGGCCAAGGCCTTCCTGCGCCCCGCCCTCGACCGCCCGAACCTGAAGCTCGCCATCGAGGCGGCCATCGACAAGGTGGAGATCGCCGACGGCCGCGTCACCGGCATCCGCTTCACCGTGAAGGGGGAGCCTGCGCGGGCGACCTCGAAGATCGAGACGGTGCTGGCCGCAGGATCCATCGGCAGCCCGGCGATCCTCCAGCGTTCCGGCATCGGCCCGGCGGAGCATCTGAGGAAACTCGGCATTCCGGTGGTGCTGGACGCGCCGGACGTCGGCGCCAATCTGCAGGACCATCTGCAGTTGCGCATGATCTACAAGGTCGACGGCATCGTCACGCTGAACAAGCGGGCCGGCAGCCTGTTCGGCAAGGCGATGATGGGGCTGGAATATGCGCTGTTCCGCAAGGGGCCGCTGACCATGGCGCCCAGCCAGCTCGGCGTCTTCGCCAAATCGTCGCCGGAGGTCGCGACCGCCGACCTGGAATACCATGTGCAGCCGCTGTCGCTGGAGAAGTTCGGCGATCCGCTGCACGCCTTCCCGGCCTTCACCGCCAGCGTCTGCGACCTGCGCCCGGCGTCACGCGGCTGGACCCGCATCACCACCGCCGACCACCGGGAGAATCCGGCCATCGCCCCCTGCTACCTGTCCGATCCGGCCGACCGGGCGAAGGCGGCCAAGGCGCTGGCGCTGACCCGCCGCATCGTGGCGCAGCCGGCGCTCGCCCCCTATCACCCGCAGGAATACAAGCCCGGCCCCCGCTTCCAGACCGAAGAGGAGCTGGCCAAGGCCGCCGGCGACATCGGCACCACCATCTTCCACCCCGTCGGCACCTGCCGGATGGGCGGCAAGGACGATGCCACCGCCGTCACCGATGCGGAGATGCGGGTGCGCGGCGTGCGTGGGTTGCGGGTGATCGACGCCTCGGTGATGCCGACGCTGACGTCGGGCAACACCAACACGCCGACGGTGATGATCGCCGAACGCGGCGCCGCCCTGATGCGCGCCGACCGCCGTGCAGCTCTGAAAGGGTAATCCGTCCGGAAAGCCCCGCGGCCTGCGCAAAAATTTCGCTGAGCGGCCTAACAATCCGCAACAGGATTTTCCGATCACCCCTGATCCACGGCCAACCCGCAAAATCATTTGCCTGCGAAAGGCGCAGACTTGTCCCCAACGATAGAAATCCGAGGGGACGAGAGATGGACGGCATGCCGAAGGGCCTGCGGGCGGAACAGGTGGCGGCAGTACAGGCGAAGATTGATGACGGCTATCGCCTGGACGACCGCTACAGCCGGGCGGAGGGCCAGGTTTATCTGTCCGGCACCCAGGCGCTGGTCAGGTTGCTGCTGCTCCAGGCGGAAAGCGACCGCCGGGCGGGGCTGAACACCGCCGGCTTCGTCAGCGGCTATCGCGGCTCGCCGCTGGGCGGGCTGGATCAGGCGCTGTGGCAGGCGCGCAAGCATTTGGATGCCCACGCCATCAGCTTCGTCCCCGGCGTGAACGAGGATCTGGGCGCCACCGCCGTCATGGGCACCCAGCAGGTCGAATCCTCGGGCGAGGGCACCGTCGACGGCGTGTTCGGCATGTGGTACGGCAAGGGGCCGGGGGTGGACCGCTCCGGCGACGTGCTGAAGCATGCCAACGCCTATGGCAGCTCGCCGCGCGGCGGCGTGCTGGCGGTGGCCGGCGACGACCATGGCTGCGTGTCCTCCAGCATGCCGCACCAGAGCGACCTCGCGATGATCGCCTGGTCGATGCCGGTGCTGAACCCGTCGGGCGTGCGCGAATTCCTCGATTTCGGCCTCTACGGCTACGCGCTGTCGCGCTTTTCCGGCGCCTGGGTCGGCTTCAAGGCGATCTCGGAATCGGTGGAAAGCTCCGCCACGGTGCGCCTGCCCTCGCTCAACCGCGGCTTCCTGCCGGTGGAGTTCGACCCGCCGCCGGGGGGCTTGCATTACCGCTGGCCCGACCTGCCCAGCCTCGCCATCGAGGAACGGCTGGCCGCCAAGGTCGCGGCGGCGAAGGCCTTCGCCCGCGTCAACCGCATCGACCGCACGGTGCTGGGTAAAGGCGGCTGGCTGCGCATCGTCACCACCGGCAAGGCGCATCTCGACCTGATGGAGGCGCTGCGCGTGCTCGGCATCGGCCCGGCGGAGGCGGCGGAGATCGGGCTGTCGGTCCACAAGATCGGACTGTCCTGGCCGCTGGAACCCGACTTCGCCCTGACCGCCGCCCGCGGCGCGGAAGAGATTCTGGTTGTCGAGGAAAAGGCCCCCGTCGTCGAAGGCCAGCTGAAGGACCTGCTGTTCCACCTGCCGGCCGGCGAACGTCCGCGTGCCGTCGTCGGCAAGACCGACGAGTTCGGCGCCCCGCTGCTGCCGGCCACCGGCGAGCTGCGCCCCTGGATCGTCGCCAAGGCGCTGGTGGAGCGCATCCGCCACCGCTTCCCGGAGCGGGACTTCTCCGCCCGCTTGGCCGAGCTGCTGCCGGGCGAGGCGCCGGCCGCCCCTGCCCTGCCGCGCACGCCCTATTTCTGTTCCGGCTGTCCGCACAACAGCTCGACCAAGGTGCCGGAGGGCAGCAAGGCGATGGCCGGCATCGGCTGCCATTTCATGGCGTCGTGGATGGACCGCGACACGGTCGGCCTCAGCCAGATGGGCGGCGAGGGCGTCAGCTGGATCGGGCAGTCGCGCTACAGCAAGCGCCCGCACATCTTCCAGAATCTGGGCGAGGGCACCTATTTCCATTCCGGCCTGCTGGCGATCCGGCAGGCGGTGGCCGCCAAGGTCAACATCACCTACAAGATCCTGTTCAACGACGCCGTCGCCATGACCGGCGGCCAGCCGGTGGACGGCCCGATCTCCGTCGACGCCATCACCCGCCAGCTGGCGGCGGAGGGCATCACCCGCATCGCCGTGGTCAGCGACGCGCCGGAGAAGTACGACAGCCGGTCCGGCCTCGCCCCCTTCACCACCGTGCATCACCGCGAGGAGTTGGACGCCGTCCAGCGCGAGATGCGCGAAATCCCCGGCGTCACCGCCATCGTCTACGAGCAGACCTGCGCCGCTGAGAAGCGCCGCCGGCGCAAGCGCGGCACCATGGCCGACCCGGCCCGCCGCATGGTCATCAACGATCTGGTCTGCGAAGGCTGCGGCGACTGCGGCAAGAAGTCGAACTGCCTGTCGGTGCAGCCGAAGCAGACCGAATTCGGCGTGAAGCGGCAGATCGACCAGTCCAGCTGCAACAAGGATTATTCCTGCGCCGACGGCTTCTGCCCCAGCTTCGTCTCGGTGGTCGGCGGAACCTTGCGCAAGCCGAACCCCGACAAGGTCGCCGCCCGCTTCGCCGACGATCTGGCGGATCTGCCGCTGCCGCACTATTCCACGACTGAAGACCCGGCCGAGATCCTGATCGTCGGCGTCGGCGGCACCGGCGTCGTCACCGTCGGCGCGGTGCTGGCGATGGCGGCGCATCTGGAGGGCAAGGCGTCCTCCGTGCTCGACTTCATGGGCTTCGCGCAGAAGGGCGGCGCGGTCTACAGCTACCTCCGCGTGGCCGGCGACGCGGCGCGGCTGAATCAGGCGCGGATCGACCCGAAGCAGGCGCAGCTGGTGCTGGCTTGCGACACGGTGGTCGCGGCATCGCCGGACGCGCTGAAGACGGTGCGGCTGGGCCGGACGCGGGTGGTGGCGAACGCCCATGTCGCCCCGACCGGCGCCTTCACCCGCGACGGAACCAAGCTTCCCGATGCCGGCGGGCTGCTGCGCAGCCTGCGCCGCGCCGCCGGACCCGACCGGGTCGAGGTGGTGGACGCCAACCGGGTGGTCACCGCCCTCTTCGGCGACAGCATCCTCGCCAACATCTTCCTGATGGGCGTCGCCTTCCAGAAGGGGTTGCTGCCGGTCGGGCTGGAGGCGCTGACCCGCGCCATCGAACTGAACGGCACCGGCGTGCCCGCCAACCTGCGCGCCTTCGCCTTCGGCCGCCTCGCCGCGCACCGGCCGGAGGTTCTGGCGACCCTGGGCGCGGAGGAGGAGGCCCCGGCGAGCGACCTCGCCACCATCGTCGAGCGCCGCGCGGCGTTCCTGGCGGAGTATCAGGACCGCGCCTATGCCGACCGCTACCGCGCGCTGGTGGAGCGGGCACGGCAGGCGGAAGCCCGCGTCGCTCCCGGTTCAACGGCGCTGGCCGAAGCGGTGGCACGCAGCGCCTTCAAGCTGATGGCCTACAAGGACGAGTATGAGGTCGCCCGCCTGCACAGCGACCCGGCCTTCCGCAAAAGCCTGGAGGAGCGGTTCGAAGGCGACTGGAAGCCGGTCTTCCACCTCGCCCCGCCGCTGCTGTCGCGCGACACCAACAGCTATGGCGAGCCGCGCAAGATGGCGCTGGGCGCCTGGATCCTGCCGGTGTTCCGCGGGATGGCGGCGATGAAGAGGCTGCGCGGCACCGCGCTCGACCCCTTCGGCTACACGGCGGAGCGGAAGATGGAACGCGCGCTGATCGCCCGCTACGAGGCCACGGTGGCGGAGATCGCCGAGCGGCTGTCGGCCGACCGGCTCGCCACCGCGGTGGAACTGGCCGCCTTGCCGCAGGAAATCCGCGGCTTCGGCCCGGTCAAGCATCGGGCGCTGGAGGCAGTCGAGCCGCGCTGGCGAGCCCTGGAACAGCGGCTGCGGGAGCGCACCGCCCAGGCGGCATAAGGGGGACGGCGTTACTTCGCCAGGAAGTGCAGGAAGGGGAAGGCTTCGAAGTCGAAGCGGATCAGGGCCCGCGCCCCGCCGTTGCGGACCAGATGGTCGTATGTGCAGTAGGGCGCTGCCTGATCCAGCCCCCAGAAGGCCCGGCCCTCGTCGAAATGCCGGCCGATATAGGCGACGACGAGGTCGAGGTAGCGCTGGGCCGTCGGCGTCCGGTTGAAGGCGAGGAAGCCGGCGAGGAAATCGCGGGTCGGCCCGCGGCCCCGCCGGTCCTGCATCACCGCCACGTCCCAATCCTGCCAATCGGCCATCGCGGCTCCCGGATCGGCGAGCAGCAGCGCATCGACATCGACCTGGATCACCGGCCCGGCCCCCTGCCGCAGAAGCTGCTGTGTCACCGCGAAGCGGGCGGAGGCGAAATAGGTCAGCCGCACCGGCTCGGGCAGCACGGCTAGGTCGATGGTCTCGAAGGAAACGGACAGCGGGACGTCGCCGGCCAGCCGCATCAGTTCCGCCTCGGTCTCGTCCGACGGGTTGACGATATGGACATGGAGGGCGCAGGACGGCGCCTTCTCCCGCCGGGTGGCGAGGAAGCCGGCGCCGAAGCGGCGCCAATAGGTCTCGTCGCAGCCCACCAGCAGGATCGGCCGGCCATCGGCCTGCGGCGGGACCGGCATGCGGCGGACGGCGCGGCTGAAGCATGCCGGCGGCTCGGCGGCCAGACGGTCGAAGAAGGCCGGTTCGCCGCGCACCATCGACCACAGCAGCATCTCGAAATCGGCGGCGATGTCCTGCGGCGTCCAATGGCGAGCGTATTTGCGGAAATAGCGGCTGGCGAGGTCGAGCCGTCCCCGGCGATAGAGGCGATAGCAGACCACCGACAGGGCGACGCTGTCGCGCGGCTCCGCCATCAGCCGGCGCCGCGCCGCGGCGGCGATGCGGTCCAGCGTCGCGTCGTCCATCACCCCGGTCTGGATCGCCACCACCGCCGTGCCGAACAGGTTTTTGCCGGCATCGGCATGGCCGTCCGCCGCGGCATCGGCGAAGGCGGCAATGGCTTCCCCCAGGGCAGTCCGGTCGACGGTCTTTCCGGCGGTGGCGAGCACCGCCGCCATCAACCGGCTCGCCGTCAGCCGGCACAGGCCCATCCGGTACCGGCAATCGGCCCGGCCGGGATGGAGGGTGTCCAGCCGCCGGTAACACGCCTCCGCCTCCGCCATCCGCTCCTGGGCATAGAGGCAGTCGCCGAGCCGCAGCAGATAGGCGTCGGACTCAGGCGCCAGCCGCAAGGCCCTGCGCAGCGCACCGGCGGCACCGGCACCGTCGCTGAGATCGGTCAGGGCGCCGGCCAGATTGCCGAAGGGCTTGACCCACCCCGGATCGATGGCGGTCGCCACCCGGTGATGAGCGGCGGCCCGATCCGCCTGCCCCGCCGCCCGCAGCGCCGATCCGAGATTGTCGTGATAGGCGGCGCAGAGGGTATCGCGCCGGATCGCCTCGCCGATCAGCCGCACGGCTTCGGCGGATTGGCCGGACTGGTGGTGCAGCACCCCCAGCAGATGCCACGCATCGGCGACCTCGGGGGCCGCCTGTAGGATCTTCCGGTAGATGTCCGCCGCCTCGGCCAGACGGTTGCCCTGGTGCAGCCCGACGGCCATGCGCAACGCTTCGGATACGGTGGTCATGGCGGGCGGACTTCCGGTGTGGGATCTTTCGTCGGAAAGGGGATCTTTGGGCTACATCCCGCCCAGATCCTGCGCCTCCAGCACCGTTTCCGGCAAGGTCAGCGACAGCCCGTCGAAGGGGACCAGCAGGGCGCGGACGTTGGAGCCGACGCCGCAGGCCCGGTATTCCAGACGCACCGCCTCGATCCGCTCCGGCAGCATCCGCTTATGGTCGGAGATCAGCTGCCACGCCAGGACGCAGCTGTTCTCCCCGTCCTGGGCGGTGACATAGTCGTAGTCGCCGTAGCGGTTGCGCCGGGCGGCGTCGGCGACCTTGACGGTCATCTCCGGGAACTCGCGCTTGGTCGTCGCCAACAGCGTCTCCATGGTGTAGAGCGGCACCGGGAAGACGCGCGGCGGCTGGACCAGGGCACCGAACAGGCTGTCCGGCAGGGTCTGCACGTCGATGCTCAGGCGGTTCTCGCCCGGCAGGACCGTCGGGTTGCCCAGCACGACGACGTAGGATTTGTAGACGGCGCCGGTGTCGCGCATGCGGGCGGCGACGATGGGGAAGTCGCGGCTGTCCGGCATGGTCACCGGCAGCGCGGTCGGCTGCACACGCCGCCAGGGCGTGGGCGCCTGGGTCAGGTTGTCGCGCACCCAGCCGGCGCAGCCGGAGGTCAGCAGCGTCGCCGCAAGGACCGCCCACAGCGCCGCGCGCCTGCGGCCGGTCCGCGCCACACCGGAAATCGTAGTCTTGGGCATCGGGGCTCCCTTACCAGTCATGCCCTTACCAGTCATGGTAAATGGTCTTCCAGGTGACGGTGACGCCTTCGCGCGATTCCTCGGTGCTCAGCCGGTCGTCGATGGACTTGAACTGGGCATAGGCCTCGTCAAAGCGCATCAGGTTGTAGAGCGCCCAGCCGCGCAGAATCCCGAGGTTCCGCGGTTCCGGCGTCAGCTCCTTGCGGGCGTCGAGCAGGCGCAGCACGTCGTTGTAGCGCTTGTCCTCCAGCGCCCGGTTCGCCTCCGTCGCCATCAGCGACGCGCGGATCTCCGCCTTTTGCGCCGGGGTCATGTTGGCGCGCGGCAGGTCGCGGGTCAGGCCGACGGTGTCGCCGGTGGCCAGCCGCGCCACGGCCTGACCATAGGCGTTCTCCTGCGCCGGTGTCGCCTTCTGCGGCAGGCCGGCTGCTGCCGGCGTGCGCGTCGTCCCGGCCGACGCGCCACCCTTCGCCGGTTCGCGCGCCGCCAGGGTCTGCGCCTCGGCAAAGGCGGCCTCGGCCTCCGACGGGCGCTTCAGCTCCAGCAGGCACCAGCCGCGCTGCTGCAGAAGCCCGGAGGTCGGACCGCTTTTGGCGATGCTGCTGCGGATGATGCTGAGGCACTCGGCGAAGTCCTGGCGGGCCAGCGCGCGGTCAAGCTCGCTCGGCCCCTGCGGACCGCTGCGGCCGCCGCCGGACCCGCGCGGCGGATCCACCGCCTTCAGCGCCTGATCGATCCGGCTCGACTTGCCCTTCCAGGGGGCGGCAGCGGCGCGGGCCTGCGCCTTCTCGCCCAGGCCGTTGTAGGCCAGCACCAGCCCTTCCGCCGCCTTGTCGGACGGCGCCCAGCCATTGGCCTGCGAGAACCAGCTCTGCGCCTCGGCGAAGTTCTTCTGCTTCTGGAAATACCAGCCGAGCGCGATGGCGCCGTCGGCGTCCTGCTTGTCGCGGACGATGCCCTGGATGCGCGACAGGTCGGCCGCCGACAGGGCGCCGGGCTTGGCATTGCCGAGGCGCTCCAGCAGCCGGCCGGTCTCAAGCTCGGCCTCCGCGGTGCGGACGGTGGAGTAATCCTCCCCCTTCGCCGGGTTGGCGGTGGCGCCCAGCGCGGTCAGTTCGCGCAGCTGGTCCTGGCTGAGATAGCGGGACGCCTTGAAGATGGTGTCGCGCCGCTCCTTCGCCTTGGGGCAGGTGCTGACGATGGTCCGGTAGGTGTCGAAGGCGCGATCGGCCTGCTTCAGCTCGGCATAGGCCTCGGCCAGCCGCCACGCATTGTCCAGGCGGTTGCAGGCCACCGCCTCCGGATGGGCGGCGGCGGCATCGACCACGTCCTGCCAGCGCTTGGTGTCGCTGGCCGAGCGGATGCGGCCGGCGCTCTCGGCGGTGTCGAGTTCCTGCAGAAGCTTGTCCGACGGCTGCCAGGACGGCGACTTGCGCCGCTGCTCGGCAATGGCCGCCCGCGCCTCCGCCACCTTGCCGGCGGACAGCAGGTTCCAGAACGGCGTCTCGTCGACGCTCGCGGCGGTCGGCTGCGGCGCGAACAGGTCCTTGGGCGGTTCCCAGCCGGGGTCGAGCGCGCGCAGCCGGGCGATCTCCGCCTCCAGCCGCTCGCCGTCGCCGATGCGCGCGTAATAGCGCAGCGCCGTCTCGTCCACCTTGCCGGCGGCGGGGGCGGAGCCGCTGCCGGGTGCCGGCGCCACCTCCACCTTCACGCCGGGAGCCAGCGCGCGGGCGCCGCCGTTCGACTGCGCCCATGCACCGGATCCAGCATCGGTGGCAGCGATGCCGGCGAGAAGAAGGGCCGAAAGAAGGACAGGACGGGTCACGGATCGATCCCCAGGCTTTGCGCCGCCAGCGCGGACAGATGGGCCAAGGTGGTGGAGTAATAGTCTTCGTCGGGCGCCAGCGGCGGCACCGTCACCGGGTCCCCCGCCCCAGCAAGACGGCAGGCCAGGCGGTAGACCGCCAGCATGCCGACCGACGCCGCCACCTGCGTGGTGGTGCCGCCCGGCAGCGAGACGGTCGCAGGGACAGACGTGCCGCCGAACTTCGCGACCAAGGCGGCGTAGGGCCGGAAATAATAGGGATCGCGGTAGCCGTCCCACGCCAGATAGAGCGGCACCCGCACGGCGTCGTAGCCGTACTGTTTCTTGAAGCCGTCGGCGATGCCCACCGTGCCGGCGGCATCAAGCGTCATCCAGTCCGGCGGCAGTTGGAACCCGCCGAAGCGCGCCTTCGACAGCAGCACCAGCCCGGCATCCGACAGCTTGCCCCAGCGCTCGCCGCCGGGCAGGGCGGCGAAGGCGCGGATGGCCGGAAAGATCCAATAGCTGGGGTTGAGGACCAGTGTCTCGCCCTTGCGGAAGCCGTCGCGTCCCGGCAGCAGAACGGTCAGCCCGGCCTGCTCCACCAGCAGCCCGGAGGCCAGAGCCTTGACGATGGCGGTGGCGGCGGTGCGATAGGCCTCTGCCTGCCAGACCTCGGCGGCGCGCAGCAGCGCCCAGGCGATCAGCATGTCGCCGTCCGACGCATTGTTGCGGTCGGCAACCCCGCCGTCGGGCGTCCAGCGCCACGCAACCAGCCCGTCGCCGCGCACCATCAGCACGCGCTGGGTCCAGCCCCACAGCCGGTCGAAGGCGGCGCGGTCGCCCGCCGCCACCGCCAGCAGCATGCCGTAGCCCTGCCCCTCGGAATGGCTGATGCCCTTGTTGCCGGTGTCGACAATCCGCCCTTCCGGCAGCAGGAAGCGCTCGGCATAGCGGCGCCACGCCGCCCCGTCGAAGGGCGCCGCGCGCAATCCCCCTGGCAAGGCCGCCGCCAGCCCGAGGGCGGCCGATCCGATCAGCAGGTCACGCCGTGATGCCGTCATGATCCGCTCATGTCCTCTCCACTGCCTTCACCGCCGCTGCGTTCGCCCCCACTGCGTTCATGGTGCCCGCCCTTCAGCAGTAGGCGCATGCTGACCGTCAGCACCACCGCCGTCCCCAGCAGCAGGGCGAACAGAACCTCGATCCGCTGCGACAGGTTGCGGGCCAGAATCAGGATCAGGTTGCCGATGTCAAAGGGATTGAGAATGATCTGATAGGGGCGCGACGCCTCCAGCGTGGTGACGGCCGGTGCCGCGCTGCTCCACAGCGCCCCGCCGCCGCGCAGCTTCTCCCACAGGCCGGCCTCGCCCAGGCTGCGCATGGCGCGGTCGATGGCGCGCGGGTCCGATGCGGTCAGCAGGGTCCAGGTCAGCGGATCGTTGCCGGGAGCCCGGTATTGCAGCAGCGCCGCCTCCGGCAGCGTCTCGGCGGCCTCGGTCAGCGCCACGACGTCGACCGGCGCATCCTCCACCCCCCAGTGGTTGATGGTGCGCGCCGCCGCAGCCATGATCCGCCGCGCCCAGTCGGGCACCCAGCCGTGCCCGGCAGCCGGTTCCTTGGCATCGCCGGCCATGCGCTGCCAACGGTTCGCCGTTCCGCCGTCGGCCGCCATCGCCGACCCCATCAGGCCGGTCTGCCCCTGCACGGGCGCCGGCACACCCGCCCGTGCGACGCCGGTGCGGGCGGCATTGCCGGACCAGCCCAGCCGCAGCCGGTCGGCCAGGGCACGGCGGTCGGCCGCAGCCATCGGCTCGCCGCGCGCCTTGGCCTGGGCGATCAGCGACCCCGCCTCCAGCAGTCCGGCCAGACGGTCGGCGGCAAGCGGCGCGGTGGCGAAGACCGCCTGCGGCAGCGCCGCGACCGGGCCGACGATCAGCGCATTGTCGTTCGGCGCGCCATCCCAGCCGGTGTAGGGCACCACCGCCATCAGGTCGCCGGCCCGCTGCGCCAGCTTGGCGGTCAGGCTCCAGGCGGCACCGGACCAGGCGGGATCGCGCCCGACGACCACGAGGTCGAAGGGCGGCGCCGGCTCGCCCCCGGCGACGCCGCCATAGGGGAAGGCGGTGTTGGCGAAGCCGCGCAGGTTGGGCAGGGTGACCAGACGGGCGAAGCCGGGAATTTCGATGCTGGAGCTGTCCAGCAGGGTGAAGGTCGGACGCCGCACCGCGAAGACGCAGTCGGTTCCGCCGGCCGGCGGCAGTTCCGCCTCGACCTCGATCAGGTTGGGACCGGGGCGGAACAGCGCCATCGCCAGCGGCATCTCGCCATTCTCGATCATGCCGCTGGACCGCTTGTCGACCTCCATGGCGCCGGCCGACTTGCCGTTGACCCGGACGTTCAGCACCGCACCGGGGCCGAGATTGCCTTCGAAGGCAGCATTGACGTGGAACAGGATGGAACGGTCGCTGACCGGGGCAAAGCCGGCCGGCAGCGTCAGGCCGAAATGGCCGGTGTAGCGGTAGCCGCTGTGCTGCACCGTCTGGAAGCCCAGCTCCGACAGGCGGTAGCGCCCCTCCGCCTGCACCGGCGGGGGCGGCGGGGGCGGCGGGGCGGCGGGCGCCGCCGCGTCGGTGACGATCATCGCGCTCTGGGTCGGCAGCGGACGGGTGACGTCGGACAGCCGCATCACCGCCTGATCGACCTCCTGCTGCGTGCGGCCGGAAGCAACGGTGACGAAGCCGCCGCCGGTCCCGTCGGCCGCGGCCGGCAGGGGATAGACCGCCAGGAACGGGCCGGCGATGGCGGCGGCGCGCGCCTCGCCCACAATCGGCGCGATGCGGTCGCGGGTGCCGATCAGGATGTTCTTGCCGCTTGGCAGCGGCAGGCTTTCCAGCGTCTGCGCCGCACCGCCGGCGGGTTTGACCGGCACCGGCACCGCCACGACGCGCGGGGTCCGGTCGCCCAGCAGCAGGCCATAGGACTGCGCCACCATGGAGCCCCAGCCGAGATGGTCGGCGTCGATCTCGCTGCCGGGATAGAGGATCGCCAGCGGTTCGCGCGCCCGGTCGGCGGAGGCCAGCAGCTGGCGCATCATCGCGAGATCCGGTTCCGGCACGCCGCCATCCGACAACAGGGTCAGCGAGGACGCCGCCAGATTGACCCGCGCCCACAGGTCGTAGGTGCCGCGGACCGTGCAGATGGCGCGGTGCTGGGCGCTGGTCTGGAAGACGATCTGGTTCTCGCCGGGGCGGATCAGGCTGCCCGGCAGGGTGATGGAGGCGTTGACCGGTCCCCGGAAGGCGGAAAGCGGCAGGTCGGCCACCGGCGAGCCGTTGATGAAGACCGACATCGCCCCCTTCTCGGGCAGGATGTCGATGCCGTTCTCGTAGGTCAGCGCCAGCACGGCGGAGGTCAGCCCGACCACCGGCGGCAGGACGGCGCGCAGGACCACCATCTCCGTCTCGCCGTTGAGGGTGACCTCCGGCTGGTCGTCGCGCAGGTTCGACAGCGGGATCACCCGCTTGTCGGCCGCCAGCACCGGCATGGCAGTTCCGATCCAAAGGGACAGCAGCGCCAGCACGGTCCAGCAGGCCCGACGGAGGCCGGTATGATCGCGCATGCCCGCCATCGCCGTTACGGAGCCTGGAAGGTCAGGATGCGGCGCAACGCGCCGGGCAGGGCCAGCAGCACATGCCCCAGCCGCGGCACCACCCGCGTGGCGAAGAACAGCAGCCCGCCGAAGAAGGTCGGCGCGGCCACCCGCTTGCGGTCCAGGAAGATGTCCCAGCCGACGCTGTTGCCGAAGACGAAGCGCGCCATCTCGACGATGTCCTGGCGGTCGCGCGGGGCGAATCCGGCGCCGACGGCCAGTTCGCCGCCGCGCATCTCGATGCGGTGGATGCGCACGCCGGTGGTGGTCGCCGCCTCCGTCTCCGTCGCGGCGATGGTCAGGACCGGCGTGCGGTCGGGCTGGGCCAGCAGGTCGCGCCATTTCGGATCGACCACCAGCCCGACGCCGCCGGCCGACACGTCGGCGACCGTCAGGTCGATGCTGGTCCCGTCCTCGAACTTCAGCGCCGCCGGGCGGTCGACGGTGAAACGCTCCTGCCGGCGGACGCGCTTGCGCTCGTAGACGACGGCGAGGCCGCCCAGCGCCAGCAGGAAGCTCAGCGAACACCACACCGCCACCGGCACGATGGCGGCGCGGTGTTCCGGGAAGATCGAATAGCGCCAGGCGCAGGCGGCCAGCCCGGCGGCCAGCAGCAGCGTGGTGACGATGAACGGGGTGGCGAGCGGCGAGAAGCCGTCCTCGTCCACCGACTGTCCCTTGGCGGTCACCTTGAACACCGGGTCGCGCGGCCGGATCATCGTCGCCAGCGCGGCGCGGGAGACGTGGAAGGACTGCAGATACTCGTACAGTTCGGAGAACAGCGGCCAGCGCATCCGCCCGTGCAGGAACTGCGACAGGAAGGCGGCGGCGAAGACATGCGGCAGGACGAAGCAGGCGAAGTCCGGCAGGTTGATGCGGTAGATCTCCAGCCCGAACAGGGCATAGCACAGCGGCGACAGCAGGAAGATCGGCCGCCAGAACCAGAAGAACCAGTAAAGCATGGTGCTGGTGTAGCAGAGCCGTTGCGAGATGGTCAGGCCGCGCTTGAACAGCGGGTTCTTCAGCAGGAACAGCTGGATCATGCCCTGGGTCCAGCGCGAGCGCTGGGCGATGAAGCTGTCGAAGGTTTCCGGCTGCAGCCCGGCGATCAGCGGACGCGGCAGATAGACGCTGCGCCAGCCGCGCGAATGCAGCTCCAGCGCGGTCTCGCAATCCTCCGTCACCGTGTCGCCGCTGAAGCCGCCGACCTCCTCCAGCGCCGCGCGGCGCAGGATGGCGGCGGACCCGCAGAAGAAGGATCCGTTCCAGCGGTCGAGCCCCGGCTGGATCGAGTAATAGAACATCTCGTTCTCGCTCGGCATCCGCTCGAAGGTGCCGAGGTTGTATTCGACCGGGTCGGGATTGACGAAGAAATGCGGCGTCTGGACCAGGAACAGGCCGGCGTCCTGCTGGAAGAAGCCGACCGTCGCCTTCAGGATGCCGACCGTCGGCACATGGTCGGCGTCCAGGATCAGCAGCAGGTCGCCCGACGTCTTGTGAAAGGCGTGGTTGATGTTGCCGGCCTTGGCGTGCTCGTTGCGCGGCCGGGTCATGTAGGTGACCTGCAGCCGTTCGCACAGCGCCTGCAGCGTCTCGCGCCGCTCCTTCGCCGCGGCGGCCTGCGCCGGGTTGCTATGGGCCAGTTTCTGGTCGGTGCCGCCGTCGTCCAGCAGATAGACGTGCAGCTTGTCACGCGGGTAGTCGATGCAGACGGCGGCGGCCAGCGTCGTCTCCAGCAGTTCCGGCTCCTCGTTGTAGGAGGGGATGTAGACGTCGACGCTGGGCCAGAGGGCAGGATCGCCCGTCGGCTCCGACGGTTCGCGGGCGACCGGGTCGATGATGACGAACAGCGAGGTCAGGAACAGCACGAAGGACAGCGCTTCGGCCGCGAACAGCGTCACTCCGGGGATGAAGTTCACCAGATCGTCCACCGGCGGCATCGTGCCGGTCAGCCGCCAGAAGAAATAGCGGAAGGTGACGAAGGCCAGCAGCAGCACGGTCAGCGTGCGGGCATGCCAGAAGCGCTGGGCGAAGCGCCCCAGCACGAAGGCCGCGGCCACCACGCCGGCGGAAATGGCGGCGCTGGCAAATCTTCCAACGGGCAGGGCCGCCAGCGCAAGAAACAAACCCGCCGACAGCAACAATAGAATCCAGAGCAGAACCGACCGCAGCGAGAACCGGCGACTCTTCAGGCTCGACTGTCGTTTGGCTAGCTGCGCCTTATTGTTCAGAGGGCGAACAACGGTCTTGGCGCCGGACGAAGTTGTCATGCGGATCCGCGGAATGGGGCGATTCCACCTTAGTGGGTGCCCCCTTATCGCTCAAGCTTCGTTACAAATCGTTACTGACTCGTGACAAAGATTGCTCAAAAGCCATGATTGCCGGGTCGGTGCGCTCCCGACCGCGGAGCCCCGTTGCCGAGGGCCCGCGGCGCCCCGATCGAAGCGCTGCGACTCGGGAGATGTGAGCGCCCTCAGCCCGATGCGCCCGGATATCGCGCACCCTTCAGCAGGGCGGCGAGATGGGCGGCGTTGCGCGCCAGCATGGCGTTGGTGGTGGCGACCGGCTTGGGCGTCTCCTTCAACTCGCGATAGTCGGTCTTGTGCATCGCCTCCCCCACCCAATAGGTGCCGGCGGTCGCGGCCAGGGTGAAGCCGACGTCGTTCAGCGCCTGGAACAGCTCGGCGCAGACATGGTGGGCGCCGTCCTCGTTGCCGACGACGCAGACCGCGGCGACCTTGCCGAAGGACACCATCCGGCCCTGGTCGTCGGTCTCGCCCAGGAAGGCGTCCATCCGCTCCAGCACCCGCTTGCAGACGGAGGAGGGCTGGCCCAGCCAGATCGGCGTGCCGAGCAGCAGGATGTCGGCGTCCAGGATGCGGCGGCGCAGCGCCGGCCAATCGTCGCCCTCCCCTTCGTCGGAGGTCACGCCCGGCTTGATGTTCAGCCCGGCGACCCGCACCACCTCGCCGGCAGCGGTGACGCCATGGCCGGCCAGTTCGGCCAGCACCTGCTCCAGCAGCACATCGGTCGAGGACGGCTTGTCCGACGCCTTCAACGAGCAGTTCAGGGCGATGACGGTAAGCGGCGCACTGGCCATGACGAAGCTCCTTATCCTGTTGGCTCCGCAGCGACTTGGACCGCGCCGCCGGATCGGCAAACCATCCCACCCCGCCCTACCGCCAATGCACCCCACCCCAACGCGCAAACTGATCCTTTGCGCGGCTGCCTTGCGCCGCGGCTTGGGCTTGGGGGGATGACGCCGCGCGGGAATGCCGCCATGGTTGGCTGACAATTCGCCTGCCGATCGATCTCAGCACAGGTCCTTTCCGGTCTCCATGCCCACCTCCGCCCTTCTGTCCGACGCCTTTGCGGTGCTGGCCCCGGTCTTCCTGGTGGCGGCGCTGGGCTATGGCTGGACCCGCCGAAAGCTTCCCTACGACAGCGCCTTCATCACCACCTTCGCGATCAACGTGTCGTCGCCCTGCCTGGTCTTTTCCGCCCTGACCCGGCTGCACCTGTCGGCCGACGTGATGGGGGAGATGGCGCTGGCGGCGACCGCATGCATGGCGCTGACCGCGCTGGCGTCGGTGCCTGTGCTGCTGGCGAGCGGGCTGTCGCTGCGGGTCTATATCCCGGCGATGGCCTTTCCCAACGCCGGCAACCTCGGCCTGCCGGTCTGCCTGTTTGCCTTCGGCGAGCACGGCCTCAGCCTTGCCGTGCTGTTCTATGCGGTGATGGCGGTCGGCCAGTTCACGCTGGGGCCGGCGCTGGCCGCCGGGCGGTTCGACTTGGGGCAGATGGCGCGCACGCCGACGATCTACGCGGTGGCGCTGGCGGTGGCGATCCAACTGGCCGGGCTGCCGCTGCCGGTGTGGATCGGCAACACCACCACGCTGCTGGGCAACTGCGCCGTGCCGTTGATGCTGTTCTCGCTGGGGGTGGCGCTGTCGAAGCTGCGGCTGTCGGGGGCCGTCCGGGCGCTGTCGATGTCGGCCTTCCGGCTGGCGGTGGGCTTCGCCATGGGGCTGCTGGTGGCCTGGGCGATGGGGCTGACCGGGACGACGCGCGGCGTGGTGCTGGTGCAAAGCTCGATGCCGGTGGCGGTCTTCAATTATCTCTGGGCGTTGCGCTACGGCAATTCGCCGGAGGATGTGGCCGGCATGGTGCTGGGATCCACCGCCATGGCCTTCATCGGGCTGCCGGCGCTTCTGATGATCGTGATGCAGTAGAAGGGAGGGAGTTCATGGCGCACAGGCAACACCGCTATGCCGTCCGGCTGAGCTGGACCGGCAACATCGGCACCGGCACCTCGGGCTACAAGGCCTACAGCCGCGACCACGAGCTGACCGCCGGGACCAAGCCGGCAATTCCCGCGACCTCCGACCCGGCCTTCCGCGGCGATCCGGCGCGCTGGAACCCGGAGGAAATGCTGGTCGGCGCCCTGTCCTCCTGCCACCAGCTCTGGTACCTGCATCTCTGCGCCACCGCCGGGATCGTCGTCACCGCCTACAGCGACGATGCCGAAGGGGTGATGGAGGAGGAGGCCGACGGCGCCGGACAGTTCACCACCGTCGTGCTGCGGCCGCGGGTGACGCTGGCGCCGGGATCGGACGCCGACAAGGCGCTGGCCCTGCACCATGACGCCGCGCAGAAATGCTTCATCGGCCGCTCCGTCAACTTCCCGGTCCGGCACGAGCCGGTGGTGGAGGTGGCGGGATGAGCGACACGCCCGCCCTCGCCGCCCCTCTTTCCGTCCAGGATGCCGTCGCCGGCCGGCGCAGCATCCGCGCCTTCCTGCCCACCCCGGTGGAGCGGGAGACGGTGCTGCGCATCCTCGACCTCGCCGCCCGCGCGCCGAGCGGTTCCAACATCCAGCCCTGGAAGGTCCATGCCATCGCCGGGGAGGCCCGTGCCGCCCTGTCGGCGGAGCTGCTGGCGGCTCACGAGGCGGGGGAGCCGGAGGTGCCGGAATATCCCTATTACCCGGAAAATTGGCGGGAGCCCTATCTCGGCCGCCGCCGCGCGGTGGGATGGGCGCTCTACGGCTCGATCGGCATCGGCAAGGGCGACCGCGAGCGGATGGCGCGCCAGCATGGCCGCAACTGGCTGTTCTTCGGGGCGCCGGTCGGGCTGTTCTTCTCCATCGACCGCGACATGGGCAAGGGCGCCTGGCTCGACCTCGGCATGTTCATGCAGAACGTCATGATCGTCGCCCGCGGCTTCGGGTTGGAGACCTGCCCGCAGGCGGCCTTCTGCTACCGCCACGCCATCACCGCCCGCCATCTGGGGCTGCCCGACACGGAAATCATCGCCAGCGGCATGGCGCTGGGCTTCGCCGACTGGTCGGCTCCGGAAAACAACTTCCCGACCGAGCGCGAACCGGCGGAGGCGTTCACCCGCTTCACCGGCTTCTGAGAACGGCTCTTTTCAGAGAGACACGAATCCGCTGGGTGCCGCCGCGGCCGGGGCGCAGGGCGACAGCAGCTGACGGGAGACGAAGGCGGCGGTCTGCACCAGGACACGCGGCGAAAACGGTTTGGCGATATAGCCCAGCCCGACGCCGCCGGCCTGGGCCTTGCTGGGTGGGTTCCCGGTGGCGAAGACGCAAGCGATTCCCATTGCCTTCAATTCGCGGGCAACGTCCAGCCCGTTCGATCCGTTGGCCAGCTTGATGTCGACGAAAGCCATGTCGGGTGTCTCCTTCCCGGCCAGGGAGAGGGCGGAGGGCAGATCCTCGGCGATCCCCGTCACTTCGTGGCCGGCGGACTGAAGCGTCAGCGCCACGCCCTCGGCGATCAGAAATTCGTCTTCTATGATCAATATCTTCATTGTTTTTCTTGTAATTTTTGCACGATGTCCGGAGGCGTCACGCCTGGGTTGGCGTTCCCGGCTTCATGGGGAAAGTTAAAAGGAAGCGCGTGCCCGGAGTCAAACGTTCGATCTCCAGCCGCCCCCTTATCTGCCGCGTCAGATTGCGGACGGTGTTGAGCCCGAAGCCGCCGCCACCGCTGCTGGCGACCTCGTCGGGCAGGCCGATGCCATCGTCGGCGACGTCGATGCGGACCTCGTTGCCGTCCACCTCCATGTCCAGTCTGACGGTGCCGGTCCGCCCGTCGGGGAAGGCGTGCTTGTAGCTGTTGGTCAGCAGTTCGTTGACGATCAACGCCACCGGGACGGCGGTGTCGACCGGCGCCGGCAGCGGCGTGCCCAAAGCCACGCTCATCGCCGGCTCGCCGCCGCCATCGCCGCCGGACGGAATGGCGTTCTCGGCGATGCTGCGGATCAGGTCCGACAGTTCGACCGTGTCATACACGGCCCCTTCACCGTAGAGGCGGCGATGGACCTCGGCGATCGCCAGCACGCGGCTGCTGCTGTCCAGCAATTCCTGCCGCACCTCCCCGCTGCGATGGCGGAGGGCCTGGGTCCGCAGCAGGTTGGCGACGATCTGCAGCGAGTTCTTCACCCGGTGGTTCACCTCGTCCAGCAGGATGCGGTTCTCCTGCAGCGCCAGGGCCAGCGCCTGCCCCTCCGCCCGTTCCGCCTGATAGTCCCGCTCCAGCCGCCGGACGGTCGTGTAGCCGAGCCAGCCGGTGACCGTCACGAACAGCAGTCCGTAGGCGATCATCAGCAGCTCCAGGATGGTGGCGTGGCGGCTGCGACGGGCGAGCAGCATGTCCTCCCCCGCCCGCATGGTGGCGGTCAACCGGCGGATCTCGGTCATCATGCCGACGCCCGTGCCATCGCGGGCCATGTCCAGCGCCCGCCCGAGGCCGGATTCCTCCACCTGCCGCAGGACCTCGGCCATCCGGGCGAGGCGGTCGGCGGTCAGCGCGCGCAGGGACTTCACCTTGTCCTGCTGGGCCGGGTTGTCGACGGTCAGGGAGCCGAGACGGTCCAGCAGCGCCCGGCTACGCTCCACCCCCTCTTCGTAGGAGGCGAGATGGGCTCGGTTCTGTGACAGCAGGTAGCCGCGCTGGCTGGATTCGGCATCGGACAGGTTGGACTGGAGTTCCTCGACCGTGGAGATGACCTTGTGCGTATGGTCGACCCAGTCGATGGCGCGGCGGTATTCGATGAAGACGACGACGAGAAGCAGGAAGCCGGCGAACAGGCCGCCGAACAGCACCGCCGATACTCTGGCTGCACGGGCGCGAACCTTCCGCCGCGCGATGCTGGCATCCGTGTTGATGGACATGGCCCGTTCCCGCTTCACGCCGCCGACCGCCTGATCCGTAGTCCGAGCAGTCTCTATCTTCCCGCAATGGCGGCATTGACGTGAGTCAAAAGCAACGGCGCTGGAAAAAGGGCATAGGGATTACCCGTCCTATGACCGGTCTCCTCCTTCACCGGCCCAGCGCCGAAGCCAGCGTGTCCTGCAGGCGGCCGGGCTGGATCGGCTTGTGCAGCAGCGCGCATTGCGCGCCGGCCGCCTCGCGCAGACGGTCGGCCGAGGTGTCGCCGGTCAGCAGAACGCCGGGAACGTCGCGCGACAGGCGGCGGCGGACCATGTCCATCACCATCAGCCCCGTGGTTCCTTCCGGCAGGCGATAGTCGGCGAGGATCAGGTCCGGCGGTTCGCCGGCGTCGATCAGGCTGTTCAGAAGCTGTTCCGCCTCCGCCCCGCTGCCTGCCTCCACCACGCGATAGCTCCAGTCCTCCAGCATCAGGACCAGAGCCATGCGGATGACGGCGTCGTCCTCCACCAGCATGATCAGCCGGTCCGTGCCGCCGCCGGATCGGGTGCCGCCGGCGTCCCCGCCGGCATCGGCCTGATCGCCACCTTCTGTATCCCGTTCCGTCAGCGGCAGGCTGACGGTGAAGCGGCTGCCGCGACCGAGCGAGGAGGTCACGTCGATGACCCCGCCCAGCATGGTGACCAGCCGCCGGGCGATGCTCAGCCCCAGCCCCAGCCCTTCCCGCCGGTCGCGGGCGGCGTTGCCGACCTGGAAGAAGTCCTGGAAGATCCGGTCGATATGCTGGTCGGCGATGCCGATACCGTTGTCCCACACCTCGATCTGCAGGCGGTCGCCGCGCCGCCGGGCGCCGAGCAGCACCCGGCCGCCAGGGGCGTAGCGCAGCGCGTTGGTCAGCAGGTTGCGCAGCACCCGCTCCAACAGTCCCGGATCGGTCCGGATCGTCAGAGGCGGGGCCACCAGACGCAGGCTCTGCCCCCCCTTCCCGGCCAGGGCTGAGAATTCACCGTACAGCCGGGCCAGCAGGGCGGCGATGTCGACGGGTTCCGGATTGGGGGCCACCAGCCCGGCCTCCAGCTTGGAGATGTCGAGCATCCCGTCCAGCATGCCGCCCAGCCCGCCGAGCGACGACTGGATCTGCTCCGCCATCCGCCGCGCGCCGGCGGGAAGGCTTTCCCTCAGCAGCAGGTCGGACAGCAGCAGCAAGGCCTGCACCGGCTGGCGCAGATCGTGGCTCGCCGCCGCCAGGAAGCGTTCGCGGGCGTCCAGCGCCACGTTGAGGTCGCGCTCCAGCGCCTTCACCGCGGTGATGTCGGCGACGCTGGACACCACGGCCTCCACCCCGCCGGCCTGATCGGCGACGGGATGGCTCGACACCCGCAGCCAGCGGGTGGGGGCGGTCGCCTCCTCCCCCTCGATCACGCCGATGATGCGTTCGACCACCGGCTTGCCGCTGCGCACCGCCTCCACCGCTGGGGGCAGCCCGCGCAGGCGGTTGCCGTTGGCGTCGATGAAGCGGCGGCCGGCGGTGGTCGGCACCGGCTGCCCGTCCGCCGCGTCAAAGGCGGATGCCGTGGGGTCGAGCAGCGCGCGGGCCGGGCCGTTCAGCAGCCGCTCCGCCATGGCATTCGCCAGCAGGTTGCGGCCGTCGGCGGCGGTCATCGCCAGCGCGTCGTGCAGCGACTGCACCAGCACCCGGTGCCGCCGCTCGCTGAGGTTCAGCGCCGCTTCCGCCGTCCGCCGGGCAGTCACGTCGCGGAAGGCGACGACGGCGCCCTGGATGCGCTCCTCCATCGGAGCAAGGCGCATGCCAGACGAAAGCATGGGGGAGATGGTGATCTCCACCAGCAGCGTGCCGCCATCCTCGCGGCGCAGTCTTTCACAGGCGACGCGGCGGGGCCGGCCGTCTGTCAGCGACAGGGCCAGCGCGCGGGCCGCCCCACCGGCCGGGGCTGTGTCGCCCTCCTCCACCGGCAGCCCCGCCTCGGTCTCCGGCGCCGGGCCGGCCAGCAGGTCCGACGGCGGCCGGCCGATCAGGTCGAGGTCGAGATGCCCGCTCATCGCCGTCGCCGCGGCGTTGACGAAGCGGATGCGGCCATCGGCGTCCACCCCCAGGATGCCGTCGCCGACCGATTGCAGGATGTGGTGATAGTCGGCCCGCGCCCGCTCCGCATCATCGCGGGCCTGCTGCACCTCGCGCAGCCAGGCATTGCGTTCGGTCAGGTCGGTGATGGTCAGCAGCACGTCGCCGCGGTCGCTGTCGTCCAGCGTCACCCGGCGGGCGTCGGTCAGCCCGTCGATGACCGTGCCCTGCGGCCCGAGGAAGCGGAACTCCTGCCGGATCCACTCGCCGCCGTCGCGCAGCCGGCCGAGCGCGGTGAACAGCCGGCCATGGTCGAGGCTGTCGACCAGCAGGGTCAATGGCCGACCCTTCAGCCTCAGCATGGGCAGGCCGAACTGGCGTTCGGCGGCGCTGTTGGCCTCGCCGACGATGCCGGCGGCGTTCACGGCCAGACAGGCCAGCGGCACCGATTGGAAAAGCTGGAGATATTGCAGGCGCGACGCCTCCAGCGCCTGCTGGGCGCCGCGCAGCTCCTCGTTCTGGATCTCCAGCTCGGCCTGATGGACGTACAGCTCGTGCAGCAGTTCCTTCATCGAGGTGGCGGTGACGTCAGCCGCCTCGAAATTCCCGCCGCTGAGGATGGTTTCGGCACGGCGCCGCAGGCGACCGGTGGAGTCCTCGCTCAATTCTCGCCTCCGCCGGCTTTACCGGTCCCGTCCAGTTGCAACTCCATCAGCCTGCGGTTGGTGATGTTGATGTGGCTGACGACGATGCCGCCGTCACGGTCGTTCAGGCGGGTGGCATGCATCAGGAACCAGCGCTGCTCGTCGGGCGAATGACAGGGATATTCAATGGTGAAATCGTCGGCCTCGCCGTTCAGGATGCGGCGCAGCCCGTCATGCACGGCACGGCCGATGCCGTCCTTCTCCAGAACCTCCAGAGTCAGGCAGACCTCCAGATAGTTGGTGCCGACGCCGCACCGCTCCATCGCCGGGGCGCCGTTGCGCTGGGCGAAGCCGTGCCAGGCGGCATTCACCATGACGATCCGGCCTTCGCGGTCGGTGACGGCGATGTGCTCCGGCAGGCTGTCCAGCACGTTCTGCAGCCGCTCTTCCGCCAGCTTGGTGTCGGTCACGTCGACGAAGGTCACCACCACGCCGCCGACCTGATTCTTGTCGGTCAGGTAGGGCAGGATGCGGGTCAGCACCCAGCGGCCGTCATGGACGCGGACATGACGCTCCATCGCCTCGTGCCCGTCGAACACCTTGCGGATGTCGCCCAGGAAGTTCGGATAGTCGATGTTGGTCGACAGGTGCGCGATGGAGCGGCCGATGTCGCGCGGGATGATGTTGATGAAGCCGGCCGCCGCCGGGGTGAAGCGGCGGATGACGAAATCGCCGTCCAGGAACACCGTGCCGATCTCGGTCGAGCGCAGCAGATTGTCCAGGTCGTTGGTGATCTCCGTCAGCTCCTCCACCTTCGCCTGATATTCGGCGTTGACGGAGTAAAGCTCCTCATTGACCGACTGCAGTTCTTCGTTGGTGCTCTGCAACTCTTCGTTCGATGCCAGCAATTCCTCGTTGGTTGCCTGCAGTTCCTCGTTGGCGGTTTCCAGTTCCTCGATGGTCGCCTGCAGATTCTCGCCGCGCGACAGCAGTTCCTGTTCCAGCCCGCGGATGCGTTCGGCGGCGTCGGCATTCAAGTCGAAGTCGGAATCCGGCACCGACAGCGGCCGCAGGTTGGCGCGGTCCAGCACCACCAGGGCGAAGCGGCGCCCGGTCTTGCGCGCGACATAGGGCTGGACGCGCAGGCTGATCGCCGCAACGCCTTCGCGGTCCTTCACCGGGATGTTGGACAGCGCGAACTCCTCGCCGGAGCGGAAGGCGCGGTTCAGCGCGGTGCCCGTCACCATGGCGACCGAGGACGGCAGCATCTTCAGCACGTTCAGCGTCGCCTCGCCCGGCGGCACCTTCAGCAGCGAGGACGCGTCGCCGAACACATGCATGATCGTCATCTGCTCGTTGACCAGCAGGCAGGGTGGCACATAAGCCTTCATCAGCGCGGCCATCGCCTCGTCGATGGCGGCCCCCTCCTCCATCGCGTGGGATCCGCCGTCGTCGGCATGCCGCGCCAGCGGGGCCGCCACCGTCGGCACCAGCAGCCGCGACAGCCGGAACGACCCGGCGCGCAGGCTCTGGAAAACCTTGTTGCGGCTGTCCACCGTGTGGAAATCGCCCTGCAGGTCGCCCAGCGTCTCGCTGGTGCCCAGGAACAGGAAGCCGCCCTGGCGCAGCGCGTACTGGAACAGGCTGAGCACCTTCCGCTGCAGCGGCTGGTCCATGTAGATCAGCAGGTTGCGGCAGCTCAGCAGGTCGATCTTGGTGAAGGGCGGGTCGCGCATGATGTTGTGGGCGGCGAACACCACCATGCGGCGGATGTCGCGCGACACCACATAGCTCTCGCCACGCGCGGTGAAGAAGCGGGCGAGCCGTTCCTGCGACACGTCTTCGGCGATGGCGCGCGGATATTCGCCCAGGCTTGCCACCTCGATGCTGTCCTGGTCGATGTCGGTGGCGAAGATCTTGATGTCGAAGTTGCGGCCCAGCCGTTCCTGCGCCTCGGCGAACAGGATGGCGAGGGAATAGGCCTCCTCCCCGCTGGCGCAGCCGCAGACCCAGACGCGGATCATGTCGGTCGAACTGCGGTTGGCGAGCAGGCTGGGGATCACCCGGTCGGCCAGGACGCGGAAGGCCGCCTCGTCGCGGAAGAAGCGGGTGACGCCGATCAGCATCTCCTTGTAGAGATTGACCGTTTCGGCGCTGTTCCGCCGCAGCAGGGCGGCGTATTCCTCCATCGACTCCAGCCCGGCGCCCTGCATGCGCCGTTCGATCCGCCGCAGCAGCGTCGCCAGCTTGTAATGCGAGAAATCGACCCCGGTGACGGAGCGAATGACCGCGATGATCTGGGCCAGCGGATCGTCGCCATCCTCGCGACGCTGCCGGGCGGGCATCGGACGGGCGCGGGTCAGCGCCTTGCGCGCATGCTCGATCAGCCGGGTCGGCAGCTCTTCCGGCGGCAGGGCGGCGTCGATCTGTCCGGTGGCGAGCGCGCTGCGTGGCATGCCGTCGAACTGCGCCGTCTCCGGCTGCTGGACCGCGGTGAAGCCGCCGGCCGACTTGATCGCCATCAGGCCGCGCGTGCCGTCCGACCCGGTGCCCGACAGGATCAGGCCGATGGCACGCGATCCCTGGTCGCGGGCGAGCGCGGTCAGAAAGATGTCGATCGGCAGGCTCATGCCGCTGCCGGCGTCCTTGGTGGTCAGCCGCAGGCGGCCGTCCTCGATGGTCAGGTGCTTGCCCGGCGGCAGCAGATAGACGGTGTTGCGCTGGACCGGCACGCCGTCGGTCGCCTGCACCACCTCCATCTCGGTATGCTTGGCGAGCAGATCGACCATCAGGCTCTTGTGCACCGGCGACAGGTGCTGGACCACGACATAGGCGAGGTCGCTGTCGCCCGGCACCGCGTCGAAGAAGCGCTGCAACGCCTCCAGCCCGCCGGCAGAGGCACCGATGCCGACGATGCAGCAGGCCTGTTCCGGCGCAACGCCGTCTTCCGTCGGCTGGGCCGCAACCGCAGCGTCCTCTTGCGGCGCTGTTGTGTTCACGTCGGGTTGCGTGACCGGTGATTCCGTTGGCACGGCGATAAACAAGTCCTTCTGGCGTCGGCGGCCGGTTCTCGGTGCAAGCGAGCCCTTCGCTATATCCGCCGCAATTGATTTGGTCAACTTGGCTGTCGTAGGGTTTCGTCCTCCAACCGCATCATTTTAATTGGAATGCGTCGGATGATGTATCGATTTGACCTTGGTTTTATAACGAATGTATCGTGTCTGAAGTATCTTGCGCCGAGCGGCCCGCATGCATCGTCCGAAAGGCTGGAAAGCCGCGGCCCATCGGGACGGAGGGCCTGACGCGCGCGAAATTCCTGCTATGTTTGCTTCCCAGGCGCCGCATCCGGGAGCGTCACGGGATTGCCAAGTCAGCAGGAACGGGTCATGAGCTTCACCTCGATCTATCGCCACGGATTCGCGCGGGTGGCCGCCTGCACCACGCGCTGCACCCCGGCCGATCCGGCAGCCAACGCCGACGCCGTCCTGGAGGCCGCGCGCGCCTGCCACGACAAGTCGGTGGCGGTGGCGCTGTTCCCCGAACTGGCGCTGTCCGGCTATGCCATCGACGATCTGCTGATGCAGGACCCACTGATCGACGCGGTGGAACAGGCGATCCTCGATCTGGTCCAGGCCTCGACCGGGTTGATGCCGCTGCTGCTGGTCGGCGCGCCGCTGCTGTATGACGGGCGGCTCTACAACACGGCGGTGGCGATCCAGCGCGGCGAGCTGCTGGGCGTGGTGCCGAAGCAGCATCTGCCGAACTACCGGGAATTCTACGAGCGCCGCCAGTTCGCCTCCGGCGCCGGCACCGAAGGCGGGACGATCCGCATCGGCGACCTGACCGCCCCCTTCGGCCCCGACCTGCTGTTCTCCGCCGAGGACCAGCCGGGACTGGTCGTCCATGCCGAGATCTGCGAGGATCTGTGGGTCCCGGCGCCGCCCAGCACAATGGCCGCCCTGGCCGGCGCCACCGTGCTGGCCAATTTGTCGGCCAGCAACATCACCATCGGCAAGTCCGACACCCGTCGCCTGCTGGCCAAGTCGCAGTCGGCGCGCTGCCTCGCCGCCTATCTCTATTCGTCGGCTGGGACCGGGGAGTCGACCACCGACCTCGCCTGGGACGGTCAGACCTCGATCTTCGAGAATGGCGAGATGCTGGCGGAGACCGACCGTTTCCCCGACGGCGCCCAGATGGCGGTGGCCGACGTCGATCTCGACCTGCTGCGCCAGGAGCGGCTGCGCCAGGGCACCTTCGACGACAACCGGCGACTGCATGCCGACGGCACCTGCTGCTTCCGCACCGTCGCCTTCCGCCTGGACGCGCCGGAGGAGGATGTCGGGCTGCTCCGCGTGGTGCCGCGCCTGCCCTTCGTCCCGGCCGCCGCCGAACGGCTGGAGCAGGACTGCTACGAGGCCTACAACATCCAGGTCGCAGGATTGGTGCAGCGGCTGCGCGCCACCGGCATCGGGACGGTGGTGATCGGCGTGTCGGGCGGGCTGGACAGCACCCATGCCCTGATCGTCGCCGCCCGCGCCATGGACCGGCTGGGCCTGCCGCGCTCGGGCATCCTCGCCTACACCATGCCCGGCTTCGGCACCAGCGAGGGCACCAAGTCCAACGCCTGGCGGCTGATGACGGCGCTGGGAGTGACGGCCAAGGAACTCGACATCCGGCCGGCCGCCAACCAGATGCTGAAGGACATGGAGCACCCCTTCGCCCGCGGCGAGGCGGTGTATGACGTGACCTTCGAGAATGTGCAGGCCGGCCTGCGCACCGATTACCTGTTCCGCCTCGCCAACCACAACAACGGCCTCGTGCTGGGCACCGGCGACCTTTCAGAGTTGGCGCTGGGCTGGTGCACCTATGGCGTCGGCGACCAGATGTCCCACTACAACGTCAATGCCGGCGTGCCGAAGACGCTGATTCAGCATTTGATCCGCTGGGTCGGCCGCACCGGCCAGTTCCAACAGGAGGTGTCGGAGACTCTCGACGCCATCCTGAAGACGGAGATCTCGCCGGAACTGGTGCCGGCCGGGTCGGACAAGGCGCTGCAAAGCTCCGAATCCGTGGTCGGCCCGTATGATTTGCAGGACTTCAACCTGTTCTACGTGCTGCGCTACGGCTTCCGCCCATCGAAGATCGCCTTCCTGGCCCGCCATGCCTGGGGCGATGTCGCCAAGGGCGACTGGCCGGAGGGCTATCCGCTGGAAAAGCGCCGCGCCTACAGCCCGGCCGAGATCCGCGACTGGCTGCGCGTGTTCCTGCGCCGCTTCTTCGGCTTCAGCCAGTTCAAGCGCTCCGCCATGCCAAACGGCCCGAAGGTGACGGCCGGCGGTTCGCTGTCGCCGCGCGGCGACTGGCGTGCCCCGTCCGACGGCAACGCCCGCATCTGGCTGGAGGAACTGGAACGCGAGGTTCCGGCGGAGTGAGGGCGGTTCCCG